>NZ_JBSFWR010000015.1:0-108935 GCF_053594915.1 Kitasatospora sp. NPDC002543
CGGGCCGCGTTCACGCCGTTCGACCTCTCGTCCGAACTTCCGCTGCGGGTGGTGCTGTTCACGCTCGGCGGGGAGGAGTCCGTCCTGTCGGTGGCCCGGTCGCGGCCCCGCGCCGCCCTGCCCGCCCTGTGCGTCACCCAGATCACCAGCTGGGGAATCGTCTACTACGCCTTCCCCGTCCTCAACCCGCACATCACCGCCGACACCGGTTGGAGCACCGCGCAGACGACCGCCGCGTTCACAGCCGCTCTGTTGGTCTCCGCCCTCGTCGGCCTCACGGTCGGCCGGATCATCGACCGGCGCGGGCCCCGCAAGGTGATGACCTCAGGCTCCGTCGTCGGGACCGTTGCCCTCGTCGGCATCGCGGCCGCCCCGAACCTGCCGCTGTTCTTCGCCAGTTGGCTCCTCGCCGGCGCCGCGATGGCCGCCACCTTCTACCAGCCCGCCTTCGCCGCCCTGACCCGCTGGCACCAGCCCGACCACATCCGTGCGCTCACCACCGTCACGCTGGCCGGCGGCCTCGCCTCCACCGTCTTCGCACCCGTCACCGCCGCCCTCGCCGACCACTTCAGCTGGCGCACCACCTACCTCGTCCTGGCGGCCGTGCTGGCCACCGTCACCGTGCCGCTCCACTTCCTGGCGCTGCGCCATCCCTGGCCTCCCACCGAAACGCCCAAGGCCACAGTTCGCCTTGCTCCGCCGTCGGACGATCCGGCCCGCTCTCGCCAATTCCTGCTCGTCGCCGTAGCGTTCACGCTCTCCGGCTTCGCGATGTACGGCGTGGTGTTCAACCTGGTCCCGCTCCTCATGGAGCGCGGCGTCAGCTCAACCGCCGCCGCCTGGGCGCTCGGGCTCGGCGGCCTCGGCCAGACCCTTGGCCGAACCCTCTACGGCACCCTCGCCCGCCGCACCGGCGTCACCACCCGCACGGTCGCCCTCATCGGCGCCGGAGGAGCCACAACCACACTCCTCGCGGCAGTTCCCGGCCCGACCGTACTGCTCCTCGCCATCGCGATCCTCGCCGGCACCGTCCGCGGCAACCTCACCCTGCTCCAGGCCACCGCCGTCTCCGACCGCTGGGGAACCGCCTCGTACGGCCGACTCAGCGCCCTTCTCGCCGCGCCGGCCACCATCGCCGGCGCCCTGGCTCCCTGGGCAACCACAGCGCTCACCCCGGCACTCGGCGGCGGACACCCGGCACTCTTCCTCGCCCTGGCCGTCATCGCGGCAACTGCTGCGGCTGTCGCAGCTGGCGTTAACGGTCTGATATGGCCCCACTTTTTCGGCCCGAGTTGGCCCCACTCGCGGGGCGCGTGGGAGCGTTCGGGGGTTGTTCCGGCTTGAATTGGCCCCACTCCCGACGGGCGGCTGGGACGCTCGGTGCAGGTCTCCGTGAGGGGGCGATACCGAGTGGTGTCCTCGAAGGAAGAGCTGTTCCTGCTGATCCGCCGCGACTCGTGGCGGGAGGGGCTGTCGGTCCGCGCCCTCGCGCGGAAGTACGGCGTCCACCGGCGGCTGGTGCGGGAGGCCCTGTGCTCGGCGGTGCCGCCGCCACGGCGGACACCGCGAAGGCATTCGCCGCGGCTGGAGCCGTTCAAGAAGACGATCGACCAGTGGCTACTGGACGATCTGGAGGCTCCGCCGAAGCAGCGGCACACCGTGCAGCGGATCCTGGCCCGGCTTCGGCAGGAGCTCGGGGCGGAGATTGCCTACTCGACCGTGTGGGACTACGTCCACCGGCGCCGGCAGGAGATCTCGGAGGCCGCTGGGGCGGCACCCGCGGCGGGGTTCGTGATCCGGCACAACCAGCCCGGCATGGACGCGGAGGTCGACTTCGGGGAGGCCTGGGTCGACCTGGCCGGCGAGCGCACCAAGTGCTACTTGTTCGCGTTCCGGCTCGCCTACTCCGGCAAGGCCGTCCACCGGATCACCACCTCGTGCGGGCAGGAGGCCTTCCTCGACGGCCACGTCCACGCGTTCCGCACCCTGGGCGGCATACCCGCAGGCCAGATACGGTATGACAACCTCTCGCCCGCCGTGACCAGGGTGATCCGCAAGAGCAGGTCGCGGGAGGAGCATCCGCGCTGGCACGACTTCCGCCTGCACTACTCGATCACCCCGTTCTACTGCGAGCCGGGACTTCGCGGCGCCCACGAGAAGGGCGGAGTCGAGGGCCAGGTCGGCTACTGGCGGCGCAACTATCTCACCCCCGTCCCATGCGTCGACTCCCTCGACGAGCTCAACGACACCTTCGCCGCGTTCGAACAGGCCGAAGGGAACCGGCGGATCGGGATGCGGATCCGCACCATCGGCCAGGACTTCGCCCACGAGGCCCCGCTCCTGCTGCCCCTCCCCGGCGATGCCTTCGAGACCGGGCTCGCCTTCAGCCCGCGCGTCGACCGCTACGGCATGGTCGCCGTCCGCGTCTGCCGCTACTCGGTTCCGGTCCGCTACATCGGCCGCACCGTTCACGTCCTGCTCCGCTCGAACGAGGTCGTCGTCTTCCATGGCCGCACCGAGATCGCCCGCCACCCACGCCTGACCACGAAGGGCGCCGAGCGGCTGGTCCTGGACCACTTCCTGGAGGTCCTGCTGGCCAAGCCGGGAGCCTTGGCCGGCTCCGAGGCACTCGACCAGGCCCGCCGCGTGGGCACCTTCACCCCCGCCCACGAGGCGTTCTGGTCCGCGGCCAAGCACGCCCTCGGCGAGAGCGACGGCACGAAGGCCCTGGTCCACGTCCTGCTGCTGCACCGGCACCTGCAACACCGCGACATCGTCGCCGGCATCACCGCCGCCCTCGCGGCCGGGGCCTGCACCGCTGACGTCGTCGCGCTGGAGGCGCGCAAGGCCGCCGAGACCGAGGGTCGCTCGCCGACGGTCACCGTCACCGTCCCGCTGCCCGAACCGGTCGCCCCACCCGAGTTGCCGCTGCCGAGCCTGACCGAACGAAGAACCGCCCACCTGCCACCCGACCAGCGTCCCCTGCCAGCGCTTGAGCGCTGGGACCAGCTCCTGCACCACCGACCCGGAAGGGACCCGCGATGACCGGCCCGCACCACACCCTGACCGAGCCCGCCTCCGACGCCGCCATCGACACCGCCTGCCGCGTCCTGCGGCTGCCGACCATGCGGGCCCAGTTCGCCGACACCGTCAACCGCGCCGAACGAGAGCACCTCTCCTACCGCGGCTTCCTCGCCGAACTGCTGATGGCCGAGTGCGAGGACCGCGACCGACGCCGCTCCGAGCGGCGCATCCGCGCGGCCGGCTTCCCGCGTTCGAAGTGGCTGTCTGACTTCGACTACTCGGCCAACCCGAACGTCACACCCGCCCTGGTCAATAACCTCGCCACCTGCGAGTGGGTCAAGAAGTGCGAGCCGCTCTGCCTGATCGGCGACTCCGGCACCGGCAAGACCCACCTGCTGATCGCCCTCGGCTCCGCCGCCGCGATGGCCGGCTTCCGGGTCCGCTACGCGCTCGCCGCCCGCCTGGTCAACGAGCTCGTCGAAGCAGCCGACGAGAAGCAGCTGACCAAGACCATCGCCCGCTACGGCCGCGTCGATCTCCTCTGCATCGATGAGCTGGGCTATCTCGAACTGGACCGCCGCGGCGCCGAGATGCTGTTCCAGGTTCTGACGGAAAGGGAGGAGAAGAACAGTGTTGCGATCGCCTCGAACGAATCGTTCGGAGGCTGGACCAGGACCTTCACCGATCCCCGACTCTGCGCGGCGATCGTCGACCGGCTCACCTTCAACGGCACCATCATCGAGACCGGCACCGAGTCCTACCGCCTCGCACAGACCAAAGCCAGGCAGCAGACGAGGAAATAATCGAGCGGCCGTGCGGCTGCGTCGGTACTCTCCGCGGGTGTCGTTGACTCAGTACGTCTACTTTGCGATCGCCAGCGTGGGCATCACTGCCGACGAGATCACCCAGCTGCTTGGCGTGGAACCGGACGAGGTCACGGTGCGGGGGAGCATAGCCGCCTCACCTCACACCATCCCGTTCTGTCACGTCTGGAAGGTTGTCTGCCGCGAGCCCGGCCTGCCAGTCGATGAGCAGATCGGCCAGGTGATCAGCAGGCTCAGGCCCCGCATGGAGGCGCTCACCGATCTGACGACCCGTCTCGCAACCGAGGAGGGCCCCGGGGGCACGATTCTGCAGGTCCACCGCTGGTTCAACCGGCGTGACGAGCAGCCCTCCGGCTCGCCGGACGACACGAACCTGTTCGGCTGGCGCCTGGACCGCGCGGTGGTGGACTTCCTGGCCGCAACCGGCGCAGATCTGGATGTCGGCGAATATGACATGACGCGCAGCGACGACTGACACCGCCGCCCATCAACGCGGGGCCACCACAGACCGGAAGCGGGGCCACTCCGGGCCGGAACACAAGGGCCCATCGCAGCAAGCCGGGCCCAATTCAGACCGGAAAAGTGAGGCCATGCCAAACCGTTAACGCCACGCAGCAGCAGCTCGGCCGAGCCCGCAGGCGGCCTGACAGCGCGACGAAGTCTCCGCACGTGCACTTGGCGCCGCGCTCCTGCACGCGGACCCACGCATCACGCACACGGCCGATGCTCTCCAGCGCGACGATCGCCATCTCGGAAAGGCGCGGGATACGGTTCACCATGAACCGGATGAGACGGGCAGCTTCTCGTACTACAAGAAGCGCTGTGGCCAGCCAGCCGACAATCTGCGCGGCTTCGGCTCCTCTATATCCAGGCAGGCGGGCGCGAACGCGCCCATGTCTGCGTCGCATCAGGTAGCCGAGAGCCCGCCCGACGTCGCAGGGTCTCGCGGTGCCGGGGATTACCTCGTCCAGTCCCGCCTGGCCGACCTACGCCGACGCGCCGCCGCCGTGGACGACGCCCACCTCGTCGTCCGCCTGATCACGGCGGAGGCGATCAGCACGGAGCGGCTACGCACCGAGTTGCCCGCGCACCTGCCCGAACTGGATCAGGCGGGGCGGGCCGTGGCCGCCCTGATGTGTACCGGGACGCTGAGCGAGGCCGGGGCGAACGGCGTCGGACTGAGCCTGCGCACCGCCCGAGCGGTCGAGGGACGAGTCGTCCGTGCGCTCTCACGACGCGGCAGCCGCACCCACGCCGCGGCCGTCGCCGTGATCACCGGGATCGTCACCCTGGCCCCGGCCGGCTCCACCCACTACCTGGAGCCGACATGGCCGGTGGCGTGAACCCGGCCTTCGGCTACTGAGGCAGCCCATCACGCACACCCCGCCCGCCCCTGACCACCTCCCTCTCCACCAACACCAGGATTTCGCATGCCCGTTCCCCTCCCGATCGAGGGCTACGCCCCGATCGGCAACGGCCGCTCCGCAGCCCTTGTCGACCTCCACGGCTCGATCCCGTGGTTGTGCCTGCCGGAGTTCGACTCGCCGACGGTGTTCGCCAGCCTCCTCGGCGACCGGCGCCACGGCTACTGGTCGCTCTCCCCCACCTCCGCTCAGCCCCTCCCCGTCACTCACCGCGCCTACCGAAACGGCGGCCTGGTCCTGGACGAGGGCTGAGAGCTCCCCGAGGGCACCGTGCAGGTCACCGAGTTCATGCCCGCGTCAGAAGCCCGAGCGCCCCTCCCAAGTGATCCGCATCGCCAGGTGTCTGCGCGGTCGGGTGAGCATCACCTCCCGCATCGTCGCCGCCCCCGACTACGGCCGTACCCACGCCGCCCTGCGCGAGGTCACCGGCCCCGACGGCGCCCGACGCTTCACCGCCGAGCACCGGGGCGCGATCCTGTGGCTGGACGGCCCCTCCCACCGGTCCCGACGGCGTGGAGCCGCCGCTTCCGAGATCGTCCCGACCGAGGGACAACAGGCCGTCTACGCCTTGACCTGGCAGAACGTCGGCGACCCGGTCCCGCCCGTACCCGACGCCGACCAGGCCCTCGCCGACACGCTTCAGGAGTGGGCCGACTGGAACGCCCGTGTCACCTACACCGGACCCTACCGCGACGCCGTCCTCGGCTCCGTGGCCGTTCTCGGATCCCTCATCCACCGGCCGACCAGCGCGGTCATCGCCGCCCCCACCACCTCGCTGCCGGAGCAGATCGGCGGCGAACGCAACTGGGACTACCGCTACGCGTGGCTGCGCGACTCCGCGCTCACCGTCCGGGAACTGCTGCGTGCCGGCCGCTTCCTGGAGCAGGTGCGTGCCTGGCGGACGTGGCTGGTCAACACGACCGACGACCCCACCACCGCACGGATCATGTACCGGCTCGACGGCAGCAGCGGTCTCACCGAGACCGTTCTGGACCACCTACCCGGTTACGAGGGCTCCCGCCCGGTACGGATCGGCAACGGCGCGGCCGGCCAGCTCCACCTCGACGTCTTCGGGTACGTCGCGGACACCCTGCTGGCCGCCGAGACCGCCGGCGCCCGCCCCACCGCCCCGGATGGTTCAGTCCAGAGCTCACGGAATGTGAATCCGCCATGTTCGTCACCGCCTCACCCTCAGGCCGGAAATCAGGCCGCTATCTCGGCCCGCAGCCGTGCCAGGGCGTTGCTCGCACGGTCCCGGACCTCGGGCAGGTGACGGCCGGCCCGCACGACGCGCTGGAGCTGGTGCGGCAGATGATGGAGGGTCGCCCCGTCGACCGCCGTGCCGAGTTGCTGCGCCGCTCCGGTCGGGTCCCCCTTCTTCAGCAGCACCTCCCCGGCGGTGATCGCCGCGATGATCCGCCACTGGGAGGTCGCTGCCAGACCGGCAACCGGCGCACGGTCGAGCTGTCGGACGGCCTCCGCGACACGGCCCGTGCTCATGAGACCCCGGAGACGGACCTCGTGGAGGGTGAAGTCGGAGAAGAGGGCAGTGGGCGCCGCCTCGTCGAGAAGTCGGCGACCCTCCTCGATCGCGAAAGGGCAGTGGGCGCCGCCTCGTCGAGAAGTCGGCGACCCTCCTCGATCGCGAAGTCGAAGACGGCGGTGTTCCCGGCGGCTCCGGCCGCGCGGGCGAGCAGGACGACCGCCTCGGCTCGTTCGGTGGGGGTACGAGCGGCGTCTCGGGCCTGCCCGAGCCGGTCAAGCGCGCAGGCGCAGTCCGGCCTTGCGCAGCTCGTTGCCGTGGTGGCGCAGGGCATTGGCATGCAGGCCGGGATCCCCCAGGCGCCGGGCGACGTTCAGGCCCTTGCCCGTACAACGGGCGGCGCTGGCCAGGCGCTCCTCCGGCAGGACGTGGCCGAGGGCGACGCCGAGGCCGACCCGAGCTCGGGCGAGCAGCCTCAGGGTGTCGAGGTCGGCGTGTCCGTCGGCGGCTCGGGCCTCCAGGCGGGCGACCAGCGGCCACAGCTCGGCGACCGCAACGGTGGCCTGGCCGGCCTGGCGGGCGATCTCAGCCAGGCGCAGCACGGATTCGGCGAGCTGGATCACGAGTTGGTGGTCTCCGTCCGCTTCGTCGGTGATGCCGAGGCAGTGCGGCGGGAGGCCGAGGCGTTCGGCGATGTGGCGCAGGGCTCCGATGTCGGTGATGGTGCGCGAGCCGGTTTCGATGCGGGCGACGTAGCTGGTGGAGTAGCCGAGGAGGTCGGCGAGTTCCTGTTGCGGGAGCCCGTGGAGTTCTCGGTAGAGCTGGAAGATCTCGGGCAGGGCTCTGCGGCGCAGGATGTCCTGTGCTCTGGGGGTGGTCCAGTGCCAGCGGATGCCGCCGAAGGGGTCGATCCGGGTCACCGGTCAGGCCTGGTGGTGCAGTTCGTACCAGCGGGCGATGGAGTCCTTGTAGCCCTGCGGCATGGCCAGGCCGGGCACCTCGTCTCGGTGGAAGAGGCCTGCTTCCTTGTGCTCGTGGCTGACGACCGGGGCCTGGTCCGCGTCGGTGGCGGTGCAGCCGTAGGTGACGATGAAGACCTGGCGACCGAGGATCGGCTCGTACATCCACACGTCCAGCAGGGGGCCGGCGGTGGCCGTCCAGCCGCTCTCCTCCTGGATCTCGGTGGCGACCCGTTCTTCGGGGGTTTCGGTGCCCTCCAGCCTCCCGCCGGGCAGCTTCCACTCCTGGCGCTCGTTCTTCAGCAGCAGCACCCGCTGCTGCGGGTCGAGCACGACGCCCTTGATGGAGATCGGGAAGGCCTTTGGCACGTAGGGCTGTTCTGTCTCGCTCATCGCTTCTTCCGGAGCGCGTGGGCGGTCACGGGCGTGTCGAAGGTAGCAGTTGTGAACCGGCGCGATGCCCCGCAGCCCGGTGACCACGCTTTGACAATCTGTCACTTTCCATCCGGTGGCCGGGGCCTGGAGAGTGCGTCGCCTCCCATCCGCTCGGTCCCACGAGGAGTCTCACCATGCCGTCATTCGACACCAGTGGCATCAGCAGCGACAAGTTCACCGCGGGCGGGCTGGAAGGAGCGGTGCGCCGGCAGGCGGGTGAGGCGTTGCGCGAGGACGGCCTGCTGAGGCTCGCCAGGTTGGGCGGGCGGGACGACGTCCTTCTCGCGGCCGGCCGGTTGATGTCCTCGTTGCGGCAGCACCGGGATGCTGACCCGGACGGTCTCACCGTGATCCGCGACACCGGCCGCCGCAGCGGGCGGCCGGGCTTCGCGGGCCTGGGGCGCGGCGCGCTGGCTCTGCACACCGAGTGCACGCAGCATCCGGATCCGCCGCGTCTGCTCCTGCTGGCGTGCGCGCGGGCCGGCGACAGCGGCGGTGAGACCCTGCTGGTGGACGGCCGGGCCGTCCTCGCCGAGCTGGCCGTGCAGCACCCTGCCGCCATCGAGGCATTCTCCGCGGAACGGGCCGCCTACTTCGGCGGGTCGAGTGGCCGCTTCGCCCCGGTGTTCCAGCAGTTGCCCGCCGGGCGGTGGCAGTTGTGGTTGCGCCAGGACGACCTGGCCCGGTTCTCGCCCGACGCCCAGGCCCACCTGCCCGCCCTGCGCCAGGCCATCGATCGCAACACCCAGCGGCTTCGGCTGGCCCCCGGGCAGGGTGTCGTACTGGACAACCATCGTCTGCTGCACGGCCGCACCGGCTTCTCGGGTGAGCGGCTGATACTGCGGGCGCTGGGCGATCCGGCCCCTGCACTCGGTCTCGGGCCCGGATTCCCCCACTCCCGCTGCCCTACCAGCCTCCGCGCCCCTCACGAGGACCCCGCAGAAGTTTCCGCGGGCTCGCTCGCCCTCGGAGGGCAGCCGTCCCTCGACCCGCGGCAAGCCGCCCCACCGACTCCTGGTGACGCGGGGCGCACCCGCGCCCCGGCTCCAGGTCCCGCAAGGGGAACCCTCAAGGAGGAGCCACCATGGCTCAGATGATCCCGGCCGAGACCAAGGCCACCACGGCCGTCGTCAGCGGCGACGAGTTCGACCTCGACGTGCGCACCGTCGAGACCGCCGACGCGGCCAGCCTGCAGGTCCTCACCGACGACGGCTGCGGCTCCACCTGCGGCGCCTGCACCACCGGCGTGCACTGACCCTCCCGGGTGGTTCCCCGGGACCTGCTCCCGGGGAACCACCCGCCCCCTCCCCGCCTCCGTCTCCGAGCCCCGAGGTCCGCAGCGATGCGCACACCCGCTCCCAAAACCGTCTACCGCGCCGCCGACGCGGCTCTCGTACGCGCCGTCGCCCGTCCCGACCTGCCAGCGCCGGCGTGGCCCGACCTCTCAGCCACCGGACCCGCCGCAGCCCTCCAACAGGCACACTGGCTGCGGGCCCTGTGGGCCGACGCCCACCTCGCCCAGGCCCTCGAACTGGCCAGCCCGGCCCTCGCCGATCGCATCGCCCAGCTGATCGGCGGTCCCCAGCCCAACCCGCGCGAAGTTCGGCGTGCCGCGCTCTCCACCGCCCGCTAGGTCCTGCGCGCGGCCGGCCGCGCCACCCCGTTCGGGCGCTTCGCGGGTGTGCAGGCGGCATCGTTCGGGCCGTCCTGCGTCGTGCGGTGGGGCGACGAACACCACGTTGTCACCAGTGCCGCGGAGTCCCTGATCGCCCAGGCTGTCGGCCTCCTGGAGTGCCTCCCCACCGTGCTGGCACTCTTGGACGTGACGGCGAACAACACCGTTCAGATGCGGGGCGATCGCCTCGTCGTCCCCCACCGACCGGTCCCCCGGGCCGATGGCATCACTGCCGCGGCCGAGACGACCCTGCGCCGCACCCGCCCCTTCGCCGCACCGGGATCGGCCTCGCGGACAGCGCGAGGCCGATGGTCCACCGGAATACCGCTCCGGGCCCTCAACCCTGGGGATCCGGCAGCGCGGCGTACGGGACGAAGGTGCTGGTGTGCTCGTCGACGGCGAGCGGGCGGCCGATCGGCGGGGCGGAGCGCTGCGGGCAGGCCGGCCGTTCGCAGACCTTGCAGCCGAGGCCGATCGGGGTCGCGGCGGCCTCGTCGGCGAGGTCGAGGCCCGTCGAATACACAAGCCTTTCCGCATGGCGGAGTTCGCACCCGAGGCCGATGGCGAAGGTCTTCCCCGGGCGGCCCCAACCGCCCGGGGAGCGGGTGACGGCGCGGGCGGTCCACAGGTAGCGGCGACCGTCCGGCATGGCGGCGACCTGGACGTGGACCTTGCCGGGCGCGGCAAAGGCGTCGTAGACGTTCCACAGCGGGCAGGTGCCGCCGGTGCGGGAGAAGTGGAAGGCCGTGGCGGACTGTCGCTTGGAGACGTTCCCGGCCCGGTCGACGCGCACGAAGGAGAACGGCACCCCGCGCAGGCCGGAGCGCTGGAGCGTACTGAGCCGGTGGCAGACGGTCTCGTAGCCGACGCCGAAGTGGTCGGCGAGGTGCTCGATGTCGTAGCGGGCGGACTCCGCCTGCGCGTGGAACGCCCGATAGGGCAGGACGAGGGCGGCGGCGAAGTAGTTGGCGAGGCCGATCCGCGTCAGCGAGAAGGCGGTGGATCCCTCCGGGCTGTCCTGCGCGGCGAGTTCGGACAGTAGGCAGTCGTGTTCCAGGTAGGCCAGTTGGGTGGCCATCCGGAAGGCCTGCTGACCGGGGCGCAGCCGGTCGGACAGGCGCAGGGTCCGCGTCCGCTCGTCGTACTGGTGCAGCTGTTCGCCTACGGTGGCGATCCGGACCTGGTGCGTGGTGGCGAGCCGTTCGACCAGGGCCTCCCGGACCCCGCCGCGCTTCAGCTTGATCGTCCCAGCCAACTCCTCTGCTGCGGTGTCGAGTTCGTGGAGGTAGTTCCGGCGACGGTAGAAGAACTCGCGGACCTGTTCGTGCGGGGTGCGGGCGTCCACCCCGGGACCGCGCTCCCCGGCGAGGACGGCGAGTTGCTCGGCCGCGTCCCGGCGACCGCGGGCCAGGTCCGTCAGCAGCCGGGCAACCGCGGGCAGGCGGGTGGCCAGTTCGTCGAGCTCACCGGTGCCGATCCGGCCGGCCGTCAGCTCCTCGCCGAGGGCGTCGCGCAGTTCGGCGGTGAGCCGGGCGCTGTCCGGCGGGGCGAAGTAACCGGCCTCCACCCCGAAGGCCTCGGTGAGGCGCAGCAGCACGGGGACCGTGAGCGGGCGGGCGTCGTGTTCCAGCTGGGTGAGAGCTCGAGCAGCCTGGCGAGGGCGGCCTGGCTGAGTCCGCGCTCCTCACGCAGGCGGCGCAGCCGGGCGCCGGCGAAGGCCTTCCCCATCGTGTCACTCCCCGCTTTCTGTGGGTCGACGTGCTGACCACGTGGTGGGGCAGCGTAGCCGGAGAGCGCAGGGGAGACCTTCGCAGCCTTCGCAGATTCGCGGCCGGTCGTTCGCAGAAGTTGGCAGCGGTCCATCGGTGACGGGGGCCGGGCGAGCTGCCAGAGTCGGTGGTGCGGCCGGGAGGCACACACGGCAACCGCGAAGACCCAGGTCAACAGCCTTGGTCCGAGCTGCCCGGGCGACCACGTCCCGCGGTGTCGCACCGCCGCCCGGCGTCGACCGGCCGCCCGCTCGCCCTGCGGTGAGAGGCAGCTCACATCCTTCGCAAAGCATCCCTGGAGTGGATCACCATGACTCAGTCGGTTCGGCAGCAGCAGGAGCAGCGCGCGGCGGCGCTGGCCGCCCGGTGGGCGTCCGATCCCCGGTGGGCGGGCATCGAGCGCAGTTACACGGCGGCCGACGTGGTCCGGCTGTCGGGCACGGTGCGCGAGGAGCACACCCTGGCCCGGCGCGGCGCCGAGCGGCTGTGGCGGCAGCTGCACGAGCAGGACTACATCCACGCGCTCGGCGCGCTGACCGGCGGGCAGGCCGTGCAGATGGTGAAGGCCGGGCTGCAGGCCATCTACCTGTCGGGCTGGCAGGTCGCGGCCGACGCCAACCAGGCCGGGCAGACCTATCCCGACCAGAGCCTCTACCCCGCCAACTCGGTCCCCCAGGTGGTGCGCAGGATCAACAACGCGCTGCTGCGCGCCGACGGGATCGACGCCGCCGAGGGCAACGACGGGCCGGACTGGCTGGTGCCGATCGTGGCCGACGCCGAGGCCGGCTTCGGCGGCCCGCTGAACGCCTTCGAGCTCACCAAGAGCATGATCGCGGCCGGCGCGGCGGGCATCCACTACGAGGACCAGCTGGCCTCCGAGAAGAAGTGCGGCCACCTCGGCGGCAAGGTGCTCGTGCCCACCGCCCAGCACGTGCGCACCCTCAACTCCGCCCGGCTGGCGGCCGACATCGACGACGTGCCGACCCTGATCGTGGCCCGCACCGACGCCCTCGCCGCCAACCTGCTGACCAGCGACGTCGACGAGCGCGACGCTCGGTTCTGCACCGGCGAGCGCACCGCCGAGGGCTTCTACCGGGTCGAGCCCGGCATGGCGCCGGTGATCTCCCGCGGCCTCGCCTTCGCCCCGTATGCGGACCTGATCTGGGTGGAGACCGGCACCCCGGACCTCGCCCAGGCCCGCGAGTTCGCCGAGGCGCTCAAGGCCGAGTATCCGGACAAGATGCTCGCCTACAACTGCTCGCCGTCCTTCAACTGGAAGGCCGCCCTGGACGACGACCAGATCGCCAAGTTCCAGCGGGAGCTGGGCGCGATGGGCTACCGCTTCCAGTTCATCACGCTGGCCGGCTTCCACGCGCTCAACCACTCGATGTTCCAGCTGGCCCGCGGCTACGCCGAGCACGGCATGACGGCCTACGTCGACCTCCAGGAGGCCGAGTTCGCCGCGGTGCCGGACGGCTACACGGCCGTGAAGCACCAGCGCGAGGTCGGCACCGGCTACTTCGACCTGGTCTCCACCGCGCTCAACCCGAACGCCGAGACCCTGGCGCTGACCGGCTCCACCGAGGCCGAGCAGTTCCACTGAGCCACCCCGGCGGTCTCGTTGGGGACGAGCCGCCTTCCACCCCGCCGCCCGGGGCCTCGTTGAGGGACGAGGCCCCGGGCGCCTCCCGCCCGCCCCTTGGAGAACCGGATGAGCCAGACCAGCCGCATCGAGATCCTCGGCGAACCCGAGGACCGCTTCGACGAGATCCTCACCCCTGCCGCCCTGGATTTCGTGGCCCGCCTGCACGAGGCCTTCGCGGAACGCCGCACCGAACTCCTGGCCGAGCGCCGCCGCCGCGGCAAGGCTCTCGCCGCAGCCGGCACACTGGACTTCCTCCCGGAGACCCGCGCCGTCCGGGAGGACACCACCTGGCGCGTGGCCGGCGCCGGCCCCGGCCTGCACGACCGCCGGGTGGAGATCACCGGGCCGCCCGAGCGCCGGATGACCGTCAACGCGCTCAACTCCGGCGCGAAGGTGTGGCTCGCGGACTTCGAGGACGCCACTGCCCCCACCTGGCACAACCTCGTCACCGGCCAGCTCAACCTGCTCGACGCGACCGAACGCCGGATCGACGACACCACCCCGGACGGCAAGCGCTACTACATCGGGAACACCCCCGCCACCATCGTGGTCCGCCCCCGCGGCTGGCACCTCGACGAACAGCACCTGCTGATCGACGGCCGCGCCGCCGTCGGCGCCCTGGTCGACTTCGGCCTCTACCTCTTCCACTGTGGCCGGTCGCAGATCGAGGCCGGCTCCGGCCCCTACTTCTACCTCCCCAAGCTGGAGAACCACCTCGAAGCCCGGCTCTGGAACGAGGTCTTCACCGTCGCCCAGGCCGAACTGGGCATCCCGCACGGCACCATCCGCGCCACCGTGCTGATCGAGACCATCACCGCCGCCTTCGAGATGGACGAGATCCTCTACGAACTTCGCGAGCACGCCGCCGGACTCAACGCCGGACGCTGGGACTACCTGTTCAGCCTGATCAAGAACTTCGCCAACCACGGCCCGCGCTACGTCCTGCCCGACCGCGCCACCCTCACCATGACCCAGCCCTTCATGCGCGCCTACACCGACCTGCTGGTGCGCACCTGTCACCGCCGCGGCGCCCACGCCATCGGCGGCATGGCCGCCGCGATCCCTCAGCGCGACCCGGAGGCCAACGCCGTCGCACTGACGAAGGTCCGCGCCGACAAGGAGCGGGAGGCCGGCGACGGCTTCGACGGCTCCTGGGTCGCCCACCCCGGCCTCGTCGACACCTGCCGCGCCGCCTTCGACGCCGTCCTCGGCAACCGCCCGAACCAACTCGACCGCTCCCGCGAGGACGTCGAGGTCACCGCCGCCGACCTGCTGGGCGTCCACCGGCTGACCGCCGGCCTGCCGACCGAGCAGGGCGTGCGCTCCAACGTCGCCGTCGCCCTGCGCTACCTGGTGGCCTGGCTGAACGGCTCCGGCGCCGTCGCCGTCTTCGGGCTGATGGAGGACGTCGCCACCGCCGAGATCGCCCGCTGCCAGATCTGGCAGTGGCAGCACCACTGCACCCGACTGACCGGCGGGTCGCTCGTCACTCCGGGCCTGGTGCGGCGGCTGATCGACCGGGAACGCGCCACCCTGCGCGGCGAGGGCGCCGACCCGGTCCTCGTGGACGACGCGGTGCGGATCCTGGAGGAGACCTCCCTCGGCGCGGAGCTGCCCGCCTTCCTCACCACCGAGGCCTACGCCCGCCACCTCGTACGCGTCCGCACCGCGGCCTGAGCCGCCCGACCACGGAGGGAGCGCACCATGAACGACATCCGCCGTGTCGCCGTCGTCGGCGCCGGGCAGATGGGCTCCGGCATCGCCGAGGTCTTCGCCCGCGCCGGACTCGACACCATCGTCTGCGAGAACGGCTCGGCGGCGCTGCGGGCAGCGCGAAGCCGGATCGACCGTTCCCTGCACCGCGCCGTCGAGCGCGGACGGATCAGCGAGGAGCAGCGCACCGACGCCTGGGCGCACCTGCTGTTCGCCGACGACCTGGACGCCCTGGCCGACCGCCAACTCGTCGTCGAGGCCGTCGTCGAGGACGAGCGGGTCAAGGCCGACGTGCTCACCACGCTGGACAAGGTGCTGTTCGCCGAGGACGCCGTCCTGGCCACCAACACCTCGGCCGTCCCGGTCACCCGGCTCGGCATCACCACCGGCCGGGCCTCCCACGTCCTGGGCCTGCACTTCTTCAACCCGGCGCCGGTGATGCCGCTGGTCGAGCTGGTCACCTCGCTGCACACCGCCCCCGCCGTCGTCGACCGGGTCGGGGCCTTCGCCCGGGACGTCCTCGGCAAGCACGTCGTGCACTCCCGCGACCGGGCCGGCTTCGTCGTCAACGCGCTGCTCGTGCCCTACCTGCTCTCCGCGATCCGGATGGCCGAGGCCGGCCACGCCACCCCCGAGGACATCGACGCCGGCATGGTCCACGGCTGCGCCCACCCCATGGGCCCGCTCGCCCTCGCCGACCTCATCGGCCTGGACACCGTCGAGGCCATCGCCCGCTCGATGTACGACGAGTACAAGGAACCGCTCTACGCACCCCCGCCGCTGCTCTCCCGGATGGTCGAGGCCGGCCTCCTCGGCCGCAAGAGCGGCCGCGGATTCCACCCGCACCGGACGGTGTGACCACACGTGTCCCGTCGGCGCCCCTACCTCTGTCGCGGAGGGTTGGAGCGTCGGCGGGACATTGCGTTCCGTCTGATGGCGAATCGTCGGACAGGCTCCGGACAGCCCCGCTCCGCTCCGCGGCATCGGCCCGGCCGCCGCACACGCGTGAACAAGCTTGAATCCCCGTGCCACCCGGGTGAAGAGCCCGATGCCGACGCGAGCACTGTCCGGATGCCGATCAGGGCGTCCGGTCGGGGTCGGCTCGCGCTGGCAGGACTGCGCGGATGTCGGCGAGCAGTTCCGGAAGTCCGCGCTCGGGCCCCAACCGACCGATCGAACTCTCGGCGTGCTTCGCGGGAAGGTCGGCCAGCACCCGTTCAGCCTCGCGCAGCAGCTCCCGCCCGCGCCGCAGGTCCAGCTTCATCCGGGCGACCTGGGCTTGCTGTACGCCGAGCTGGCGGCGTGAGGATTCCAGTCCGGCGTACTGCTCCGGGGTGAGGAGGACGAACCGGGCTCCGTCCATCGTCACCGTTCGGGGCTTCCCGGGTTTGGGCATGGCATTGACCTTTCCGGTTCACGAGGGCGCCGTCTCCGCCGACCGCATGGCAGGGGGCACCGGCGCGGTGCCGGTGCCGGTGCCGGTGCCGTCCGGGGCCTCGAAACGCACCGTGGGTTCGAAGTTGGCACGGCGGGCGGCACGGCGGAAGACCGTGAGGACGGCCGGGCCGACGACGAGGACGGCGGTGAAGGTGGTGACGGCGCGGCCGGTGTCCCAGCCGAGCGAGGTGGCGAGGTCGAACAGCAGGTAGCGGTGCCACTGTTCGGTGAAGGGGAGCCCGGGGAGGTAGGCGATGGAGCTGTTCGGGTCGGTGGAGAACGGCCAGAAGGAGAGGTTGAGCAGGAAGCCGAACAAGTAGCCGGAGAACGCGCCGTAGGCAGCCAACATCGGCAGCTCCAGGCGGGGCCGGGCCTTCGGCAGCAGTCCGGCGAGCATGCCGACGAAGGCGCAGCCGAACATCTGGTAAGGCATCCAGGGGCCGACGCCGCCGGTGAGCAGGGCGGAGGCGAAGAGCGAGGTGCAGCCGAGGGTGAAGCCGAAGCCGGGGCCGAAGATCCGGCCGGCCAGGACGAGGACGAAGAAGACCGTCTCCACTCCGGCGGTACCGGCGCCCAGGGGGCGGAGTCCGGCGTTGACGGCGGACAGGACGCCGAGCATGGCGAGGGCCTTGGCGTCGATGCCGCCGGCCGAGATCTCGGCGATGACGACGGCGAGGACCAGGACGAGCAGGGCGCCGAAGATCAGCGGCGGGGCGTAGGAGGAGCCGAACTTCCCCGGCGCGACGACGAACGGCCAGGTGAAGGCGACCAGACCGATGAAGGCCGCCAGGGCGACCACGACCCGGGCCCGGCCGGGGATCCGGACGGCGGTCACCGGGCCGCCTCCGCGGTCTCCAGCACCCCGGCGACCTGGTTGACCGTCAGGTAGGCGCGCGGGGCGAGGATCTTGGCGGTCTGCGGGGCGAAGGTCGGTGAAGCGACGATCACCTCGGCGGTGGGGCCGTCGGCGACCACCTCGCCCTCGGCCATCACCACCACCCGGTCGGCGGCGGAGGCGACGAACTCGACGTCGTGGGTGGAGACCACGACGGTGCGCCCCTCTGCGGCGAGAGTGTCCACGATGCCGGTGAGCGCCTCCTTCGCCTGGTAGTCGAGCCCCCGGGTGGGCTCGTCCAGCAGCACGACCCTTGGTGCGGCGGCCAGCTGGATCGCCAGCACCAGGGCCAGCTTCTGGCCCTCGGAGAGGTCCCGGGGGTGGGTGCCGTCCGGGATCCCGGGGGCGAGGCGGTCGAGGATCTGCCGGGCGGTCGGCCCGTCGGCGTGATCGGCTTCGAGGTCGCTCTGCGCGAGCTCCTGGGCGACGGTCTCCAGGTACAGCAGGTCGGTCGGGGTCTGCGGGACGAGCCCGACCAGCCGGCGGGCCCGGGCCGCGGTCAGGCGCTTGGGGTCCTCGGCTTTCCCTCCCCCGGTGCCGGTGACCTTCACGCTGCCGCCCTGCCGGGGCCCGGAGCCCTGCAGGGCCCACAGCAGCGAGGACTTGCCGGAGCCGTTGCGGCCCATCAGCGCGGTGACCTCGCCGGCGCGCAGCGCCAGGTCGACCTCCCGGACGGCGGCCACCGGACCGTACCGGACGACCACCCCCCGGGCGTCCAGCACCCGTTCCCCCACCACCGCTGCCCGGCGTGGCGGAGGAACGGGCACATCGGTGAGCCGCTCGCGCAGGGACACGGCGGCGCGGCGGGCGTCCCGGACGGACAGCGGCAGCGGCTGCCAGCCGGCCAGTCGGCCGAGGCCGACGACGGGCGGTGCGATCGCGGTTTCCCGGAAGACCTCGGCGGGCGGCCCGTGCACGACCGTCCCGTCGCCGGGCAGGTAGGCGACGCTGTCGGCGTACTGGACGACGCGTTCCAGCCGGTGCTCAGCGAGCAGCACGGTGACGCCGAGGTCGTGCACCAGCCGGGTGATCGCGGCCAGCACCTCCTCGGCGGCGGTCGGGTCGAGCGCGGAGGTCGGCTCGTCCAGCACCAGCACGCGCGGGTGCGCGGTGAGCACCGAGCCGATGGCGACACGCTGCTGCTGCCCGCCGGAGAGCTCGTGCAGGGCACGGTGGCGCAGCTCGGCCAGACCGAGCAGGTCGAGGGTCTCCTCGACGCGCTTGCGCATGGTCTCCGGCGGGATCGCCAACTGCTCCATGACGTAAGCCAGTTCCTCTTCCACCGTGTCGGTGGTGAAGCCGGCCAGCGGGTCCTGCCCGACCACGCCGACCACGTCGGCGAGTTCGCGCGGCGGGTGGTGGGCGGTGTCGCGTCCGTCCACGGTGACGCGGCCGCGCAGGGTGCCGCCGGTGAAGTGCGGCACGAGGCCGTTGACGGCGCCGAGCAGAGTGGACTTGCCGGCGCCGGTGCGGCCGACCACCAGGCAGAGCTCGCCCTCCGGGATGTGCAGGTCGACGTCGCGCAGGACGGGCGTCGTCGCGCCGTCGTACACCACGCCGACCTGGTCGAATCGGATCACGTGGTCACCTCGGTGTGCGAGCGGTCGGTACTGGTGGGAGGAGGGCGGAGGCTGCGGGCGTTCGGCCCGGCGGTGGGGAGACGATCCCCGCAGCGCCCGCCACAAGCAGGGCGAGCACCGGGACGAGCGGCAGCGTCGGCCAGGTCAGCGGGTACAGGGACGGGTTCAGGTCGGTGGCGTCGTAGCCGACGGTGGCGAACAGCAGTACTGCGGCGGTCACCCCGCACCCGGCGACCGCCCACTCGGCGGCCCGCCAGCGGTCCGGGCGGTAGGTGGTGCGCCGGACGCGCCGCCCGCCGAGCAGGAGGCCGGCCACGCACAGCACGGCGCCCGCGAGGAAGGCGGGCAGACCGAGCGCGGCCGGCGCCGTGCCGTCCAGCAGCCCGTACACCCCGGCGCACAGGCCGCACATGCCGAGCAGCATCAGCGCGCCGGTGAGCCGGCGGGAGCGGCGCGAGGCGGTGCCGGAGCGCCCGTAGCCGCGCGAGTCCATCGCGGCGGCCAGGCTGAGCGAACGCTCCAGCGCGTCCTCCAGGACCGGCACCACGATGCTGCGCAGCGCGCGAACGCCCTTGCGTTGCCCAGCGCGCAACCGCCGGGCCCGGGCGACGCGTTGGACGCTCTGCACCAGCTGCGGCGCGACACTGAGCGACACCGTCACCGCGACGCCCAGCTCGTACAGGGCACCCGGCAGCACCCGCAGGGCCCGCTTGGGGTTCGCGAGGGTGTTCGCGGCGCCGATGCAGCAGATCAGGCAGGCCAGCCGCAGCCCGTCGAAGGCCGCGGAGAGCGTGGCCTCCAGCGAGACCGGGCCGCCGATCCGGATGCCCGCGTACCAGTCGGGGGTGGGGATGTGCGGCAGGGAGAAGAGCAGGTGGTCGTGCGGGGTGATCCCGGTGGCGAAGACGCACCGGAAGACCACCCGGATCGCCACCACCGTCAGGGCCAGCCACAGGTAGTAGGTGAACCCGCGCGCCCACGGGGCCTCGCTGCGACGGGCCGTCACCACGTAGCCGAGCACGGCGAGGACGAGCAGGAGCAGCAGCGGGTTGGTGGTGCGGCTGGCCGCCGTCGCCAGGGCGAGTGCCCAGGCCCACCAGGCCAGCGGGTGGAGGTTGCGCGGGGCGCGACCGTTCCCCGCCGCCCGCCCGGGGGCGAGCGGGGAGGAGTCGGCGACGGCCTTGTCGAGCATGGTCATCCGATCACTCGGTCCGTCGACGGCGCTGCCGCGCGGCGACCACGGTGGCCACGCCCAGCGCCACGACGAGGACGGACCCGAGCACGGCGGGGAACATCGAGCCGGAGTCGTGCGGGGCGTCGGCCACCGGGTCGGCGTTGACCGCCCCGCCGGGTACGGCGGGGGTGGGCGTCGGCGCGGCCACGGCGGGCTGCTCCGTCGGCCGGTCGCTCGGGGTGTCCGTCGATGCCGCGGTGGGCGGCTCGACCGGTACCGGGGTCGCGGGTACCGGCGTCGGCTCGGGGGCACCCGGCGGCGTGATGCCGTCCTCGGGGGTAGCGGGGCTGCCGCTCCCCGGGGGCGTACCGGGAGCGGGCGGACGTGCTCCGCCCGCCGGGGGCTTGGCGGGCGCCGGAGCCCGGCCGGTTCCGGACCCGCCGGTGGTACCCGACCCGCCGGTGGTGCCGCTCGATCCGGTACCGGAACCGCCGCCGGTCGTCCCGCCGCCGCCGCTGCCCGTCGATCCGCTGCCGGAGCCGCCCGTGGTGCCCTGGCCGGGGTCGGCCGGCTGCCCGCCGGGGCTGGAGTCGTGCGCCCGGACGCTGTCCGGCGAGAAGGCCGGACGGCCCTCGGTGCCCTCGACGTTGGTGCCGCCGAAGATCCACAGGTCGACGCTGCCCGGCTTCGGCTGGTAGAGCATCGCGCCCAACTGGCTGTACGACCAGGTGTTCTGGCCCGGATCCGCGTGCCAGTACGACCAGTAGGCCGTGGCCGGAGGCGTCAGGACGCACTTCTCCTGGTCCGGGGTCGGGAACTGCTTCCCGCCCTGGAACCCGCTGTAGCCGATCCGGCAGATGAACGCCGGGCCGTCGTGCCCCGTCCCGGTGGTCTTCCAGCCGCCCTGGTTGAGCAGGGTGTACCCGGTGGTCGGGGTGGTCCCGCAGGACCGCAGCAGCGGACCGCCCCACTTGCCGAAGTCCACGGCGAGGACCACGCCGGAGGTGGTGGTGCACTGGTCCATCGGCAGCGGTGCGGCGGCGGCGGGGGCGGTGCCCACGGCGACACCGCCGAACGCCACGGCCAGGGTCGCGGCGGCGGCACCGATCAGCCGGCCGAAGCGCCGGATCACCGGTGACGCCCCGAACCGGAGGCGGTACGACGGCGGGCGGCCAGGACGGCCACAGCGCCGAGCACGGTCAGCAGACCGGCCGCCCCGGTCAGTGCCAGTGCTTCGCTCCCCGTCGCCGCGAGGCCGCCGGTACCGGACTGCCCGGCCCCGGCAGGCACGCCACCGCCGACCGGTTCACCGACGAGCGGGGCGTCGGACGGACGGGTGGTCGAGCCGTCACCGGGATCGGACGCGACGGAGGTGGGGGACGTCGTCGCCGACGGCGTGCCGGTGCCCGTCGGGGTCGGCGTGCCGGTTGCGCTCGCGGTGCCCGTAGGCGTGCCGGTCGGCGTCCCCGTGGGCATCTGCGTCGGAGTCCCCGTGGGGGTCGGCGTCGGCGTACCTCCGAGGGAGCGGGTCAGCGTCCCGAAGGAGATCCCGGTAGCACCGCCCAGCACCTGCGTGGAGGCCCGGACGTCCGAACCCTGCTGTCCGCCGGAGGCGACGTTGAACCCGCCGTCGCCGTTCTGCTGCCCGGCGAGGAAGTCGAGTGCCTTGTCGATCTGACCGTCGTAGGTGTTCTTGCGCAGCGTCATGCCCTGTACGGCCAGGGCGGCCGAGTTGGTCGAGTCACCGGCCGCGCCGGGGAAGCCCCCGTCCGGCAGCTGCCGCGCGGCGAGCCAGCCGAGCCCCTTGTCGACCGCCTGCGCGGCGTCCTCGCCCGGGACCAGGGCCAGGGCCATGACCGCCATCGCGGTGCTGTCCACGTCGGAGTCGCCGGTGGCGGGGATCAGGCTCGGCCAGGAGCCGTCCGCGTGCTGGAGGCCCTTCAGGTAGGCGATGGCGGGGGCCGCGCCGGCCGACTCACCGGCCCGGAGCTGAGCCATGACGGCGAGCGCCTGGGAGAAGACCGAGGTGGCGTAGGCGTAGTTGCCCGGGGCGTCGCAGCCGGTGTTCGCGTCGGCCTTGGTGCACACCATCGCCGCGAGGGCGGCGATCAGGTCGTGGCCGCCGAAGTTCCGCGGGTCCCGGCCGACGACCTCGGCGAGCAGCGCTTCCTTGCCGATCGAGCCACCGCCGGCGTACTCGGTTCCGATGGCGGTCCAGTCGTTGACGGTACGATCGCTCGCGTCCTTGCCCTGCTGGTCCAGGAAGTCGACGATCCGGCGCAGCGCGGCGTCGTCGGTGCCGGTGGCGGCGAGGGCGTAGGCGCCGTCGATGGTGAGGCCGAAGTCGGCGAAGGCCGGGAAGCCCTCGTAGTAGTGGCCGCCGATCAGCCGTGCCGGGTCGGTGAGGTAGGCGCTGCCCTTGGCGGCGTCGGGCTTCCTGCCGACGGGCGGGGTGGGCGTCGGGGTGGCGCCGTCGGGGTTGTGCCGGACGCTGGTGAGGTCGGTTCCGGTCAGGGCCAGGATGGCCTGTTCGGTGGCGGCGGCGTCCGGGTCCGGCGTGAACGCGTCGGGGCCGAAGCCGCCGTCCTTGTTCTGGCGGGCGGCGAGCCAGGCGGTGGCGGCGGCCCAGCGGGCGCCCTGGCCGGTGGCCTGGAAGGCCTGGGCGGCGCTCGCGGTGCTGGTGGTGTCGCCGGGTGCGCCGGCGTACGGGAGGAGGGAGCCGTCGGGCTGCTGGCTCGCCGCGAGCTGGTCGGTGGCCTTCTTGGCGGTTGCCTCGTAGCCGGGGGCCGTGCGCAGGGCGAGGGCGGCGGCCGCGGTGGTGAGCGGGTCGGATTCGCAGTGGTCACCGGCGACGATCATCGAGCCGGCCATGCCGCCGTCGGCGCACTGGAAGGCCGTGAAGCGGGCGAGTGCCGGGGCGGGCGGCGTGACGCCGGCGCGCTGGAGTGCGATGACGCCCAGGGACTGGACCCAGGGCGAGGCCGCACCGAGGAAGTCCCCGGCGGCGGTGCACTTGCCGTTCTCCCCGGCTGCCGTGCAGACGTGGTCGGTGAGCGCGGCGAGCAGGTCCCGCCCGCCGAAGGTGCGCGGGTCGCGGCCGGTGCTCTCCGCGACGAGAGCCAGCAGGGCGGCGGCCCTCGTGTCGGGCGCGCCGGTGGGGCCGTCGGGGTACAGGAACGCGTCGGTGTGGTCGACGAGGAAGCCGACGACCTTGCGCAGCGCCGGGTCCTGCGTCCCGGCGGCGGCGAGCGCGACGGCGGTGAGGGCGGTCCGGGGGTAGTCCGGCCCCGGGGCGGCCCAGTTCTCCATGTGGTCGCTGCCGACGAGTTGACCGGCCAGCCAGGCCGCGGCCGCGGCCGGGTTGCCGGTTGCGGAGGGCCCGGTGGGGCTCGCGGTCGGGGTCGGGGTAGCCGAGGGGGAGGAGGAAGGCGAAGGGGACGCCGAGGAGCCACCGTTCTTGGAGCGGACCGAGTCCGGGGTGAAGCTCGGTGCCCCGCTGGTGCCGCCGATGTCGGTGCCGCCGTACACCCAGGCCTCGACCTCGCCGGGCTTGGGCTGCTGCGTGCCGGCGCCGAACTGACTGTAGGACCAGGTCTGTTGGCCGGGTGCGGCGATCCAGTACGACCAGTACGCGGTGGCCTGCGGGGTGTTGACGCACGGTTCCTCGGCCGGAGTGGGGTACTGGACGCCGCCGTTGAAGGTCCCGGTGCCGAGCCGGCAGATGAAGGCGGGCCCGTCGTGCTCGGTCCCGGTCGTGGTGAAACCAGCGTTGTGCAGCAGGTTCATCCCGGTCGTCGGGTGGGCGTCGCAGCCGCGGACGACCCCGCCGCCCCAGTGGCCGAAGTCGACGGCGACGATCGCGCCCGTCGTCGCCGTGCACTGCTCGATCGGGTCGGCTGCCGCGCTGCCGGGGTGGCCCAGCAGGACCGTTCCGCAGGCGGCCACTGCGACGGCCGTGGTGACCAGAAGCGAGCCCAGCTCTCTGCTTCTGTGACGCGTAGGACTGCTGCTGACCCTCACCGGCGACTCCCCGATCGGTCGTCGGGGTCCCACGGCGCAGCCGACGGCTCTCCCCGGTACGGGGACCGTCGTGACCGCGTCGTAGTCCACGACGACGCATGTACTCCTGAACAAGGCCCCGGCGCAGGCATTCCGGCTCACCGGCCCTTGCGGGCGGGTCTACGGTTGCGGGTCAGCGCCGGAATCGGACCGGCTTCCCCTGACTGCCGAGGATGAAAAAGCGGTTCATCACACCACGCGCTCGAAGTCGTCGTCAACGAGTCGTCATGTCACTTTCACCACCTCGTAGATCCGTTCACGGGTGCGGTAACGTCCGCGGTGGCCGAGCGGGGGAATCCGGTGCGAATCCGGAGCTGACGCGCAGCGGTGTGGGGCGGTGGTTGCACCGGTCCCGAGCCCGAATGCCCGCGCGGTCGTGCAGCACCAGCACCAGCCAGCCCACGCGATCCGGGCGGCCGCCGCCCCCACCGCGCGCTCCCCGAACGAGTGCCGGCGCCCGGGGCAGGACCGGCGCGCCCGTCACCCCAAGGAGCCCGTTCCGTGTCCGTTCCCGCGCACTCGCGCCTCATCTCCTCACGTCTCGCCTCCGCGGCGACCGTCTCCATGGCCGCCGGCGCCCTCCTCCTGTCGGCCGTCCCTGCGCACGCCACCGCCTCGCCGAGTCAGATAGCCACCTCCAAGAGCACCGGCGTGACGTACCTCAAGTCCCTCCAGGCCGCCGACGGCAGCTACGTCACCGGCGGCGGGCTCTCCAACGAGTGGGCCTTCAGCGCGCTCGCCGCCGCCGGGACCGCCTCCGCGGACGTGACCCCCGGCGGTGACACCAGCAAGAACGCCCGCCTCGTCTACCGCAACCAGCTCGCCGCCCCCACTTGGCCCAGCGCCTCGCCCGTGGTGACGGACTACGAACGCGGCATCCTCAACTCCTACGCGGCCGGCATCGACCCTGCACGGATCGGCCCGGGCCGCAACCTCGTGGCCGACCTCGCCGCCTACTGGCAGACCGCCGAACCCGGCTACTACGGCCCGTCCGCGAACTTCAACGGGACCGTCTTCGGTCTGCTCGCCCTCGGCGGTGCCAAGACCCAGAGCGGCGGACAACGCGTCCCGCAGTCCCTGCTGAACGCCTCGGTCGCGACCGTGCGCGCCAACCAGCACAACGACGGCGGCTGGAACTACAGCAAGGCCGCCGGCGACCCGACCGCGCTCGCCCAGGGCAGCGACATCGACATGACCGGCGCCGCCATGGCCTCGCTGTGTGTCGGCGGCGTCCCGAACACCGACGCCGCGATCGTGGCCGCGAAGAACTTCCTCAAGGGCAAGCTCGCCTCCTCCGGCGCCTTCAACGCCATGTTCGGCGTCAACACCGACTCCAACGGCTGGGCCGTGTCCGGCCTCAACGCCTGCGGAATCAACCCCCAGGGCACCGACTTCACCAGCGGCACCGGCAAGACCCCGCTCGACTTCCTCATCGCCCAGCAGTTCAAGCCCGGCGGCGGCTTCAAGTACCTGCCCACCGACACCTCCCCGTCGCCGTACGCCTCCGTCGACGGCCTGCGCGCCGTCGCCGGCGCCGGGTTCACCGCCACCCCGCCGGCGCCGACCACCGCGGGCGAACCCGCCTGGTCCGCCACCACCGACTTCACCACGGGTACCGTCGCGAAGCTCGCCCTGGTCGTCGACGACGGCACCGGCAGCCTCAAGGTCTGCGCCGTCACCCTCGCCCCCACCGGCACCACCACGACCCTCGGCGACGTCCTCGACGCGGCAGCCACCGCCACTCCGAGCGGCTGCGTCACCTCCGTCACCCCGGCCACCGGAGGCGGCACCGTCACCGCGCTCAACGGCACCGCGAACAGCGGCTCCTCCACCTGGAAGGTCGGCCTGGACGGCGCCACCCCCACCACCGCTACCCGGGCCACCACCGTCCACCTCGGCGACACCGTCTCGCTGCGCTACGGCAGCTGATCCACCGACAGGACGAAGCTGCGGCGGCAGTCCTGCGTCGGCCGTGCGTGCTCGGGTGCGGGCCCCCGCGCCCGGCGCGCGCGGTCCCTCTCGGCCCCCGCGCGCACCGCCGCGTGGACCGCGCGCGCCACCCGTGCACCCCACAGCGAGCGCGGGCCGCCGAACGGCTCCGCATCCTCCCCCGCGCCGGTGTGCCTGGACCTTCGCCTCCGTGGCCGTGGCGAGCAGGTTCACCAGGCCCGCGTCGGACACCGTCGCCGGGACGACGACGAGGATGTTGACGGTGCCCGGCACGTACGCATGGGCCGGGGCGGTTTCGGGCCCGGCGGCCCAGATCGGCACGCCGATCCCCGTCGTGACCACCGCCGAGGCCCCGCCGTCGCACCCCCAGGTGAAGTCGTCCACCTGGGCGGCGGTCATCAGCCCCGCCCCGGCGCCCCGCAGCCGCTCCGCGGCAGCCAGCTCCGCCAGGTGCCGCTCCGGGTCCATCCGGCTGTACCCCGGCCTGACCTGTGCGTTCACCACCCACTCCCGTTCGCCGAGGCCACCGCCGAGGACGGTGCTGGAGAGCAACCGCCGGGCGCCGGGACCGCCTCGACGACGGCTCCCCCACACGGTCTGGTGAGCGGCCGCGCCGAGGAAGATCACGGCCTCGGCAAGCGATCACCCGTCGGCTTCACGGAGCAGGGGGACGGGTTCTGATGAGTGCTTCCCGATGGGTGGCAGGCTGCTACGTGGCCGTGGTCGGCCTGCTGGCGGGCCTGGGCGGGCTGACCGAGAACGGACGCTTCTACCTCGCCGCGATCGTCCTGACCCTGCCCGCCGGGCTCCTGGCGTTCCTGGCCGTGTACCTCGCGCGCGGGCTGCTGACCGGCATCGGCACTCTGGTCGCCAACACCCTGCTCCCTGACGGCAGCGACCCCGCGTGGCCGGCCACCGCGGGCATCGTGGCCAACACCCTGCTGTTCACGGCCGCGGCCGTCGGCAGCGTGCTGCATTACGACCACCTCGCCCGGCGCCGGAGGGCACCCCACGCCTGACCCCGTGCCCCGGCCTCCCCCGTCGGGGAGGCCGGGGCGTCGAGGCGTGGACAAGCAGGCAGGTCAGGGCGCGGTGATGCCGGGCTGGGCGCCCGCGCCGAAGGACCAGCCCTCGACGTCTCCGGGTGCCGGGTTGTAGCTGCCGGCGCCCAGGCTGCTGTACGACCAGGGGCCGCCGTGCTGGGCGTGCCAGTACGACCAGTAGGCGCTGCCGGTGGGGTTGGTGCAGGTCGTCGGCAAGGCGTTGATGGTGCAGACGAAGCCCGGGTAGCGCGGGTGGAAGGCGTACGAGAATCCGGCACCGGTCAGCGCGGTCAGGCCGCTGGCCGGGTCGCCGAGCGCGCAGCCGGTCTGGATGCCGCCGCCGACGGCGGTGAAGTCGACCACGACGGTGACGCCGGTGGTCCCGCTGCAGGCGGCGGCCTGGGCCTGCGGCGCCTGGGCAGCGGAGACGCCGAGCAGGCCGGCGGTGAGGGCCGCGGCGGCGGCGATCGAACCGAGCGTGCGGCGGACCGGGCGGACGGGGCGGACCGGGGTGAGGGTGTCGGTCATCGGGGAACTCCCAGTGGTGTCAGGTTCGTTCAGCGGACGGTCGGCGACGGGCAGGCCAGGGAGGGGGCGTCGGGGCGGGCCCCGGCTGCGGAGAGGGTGGCCAGCGGGGTGCCCGCGAGGCCGAGGACGGCCTGTGCGGTGGCGCGGGCGCCGTTGCCCGCGTTGAACCCCGTCTCGTCGTAGGCGACCGCGCCGCGCACCGCCGGGTCGGCCGAGCAGCCCTGCTGGAACTTCACCAGCCGGCTCCAGCCCTTGAGGCCGGCGCCGAAGCGCCCGCCGGCCACCAGCGCCTGGGTAACCAGGCCGGTGGTGTTGGCGTTGGAGGCGGTCGCCCCGGCGGCCGCGAAGCCGCCGTCGGCGTTCTGGTGCGCGGTCAGCCAGCCGAGGCCCGCGTTCGCCTTGGCGGTGCGGCCGGTGGCGGCGAGCGCCTGGACGGCCAGCGCGGTGGCGTCCGGGTCGGCGGTGCAGGTCGCCTGGCCGAAGGAGACCGGGTAACCGCCGTCCGCGCACTGGCTGTTCGCGAGGAAGTCGACGGCAGCCGCCGGGGCGCCTCCGGGGGTGCGGTGCAGGGCGATCAGGGCGAGCGACTGGCCGAAGGCGTTGCTGTAGTCGCCCCACTGCGAGCGGTCGGAGAAGCGCCCCTCGGTGGTCTGGAGCGAGCGCAGCCGGGCCGGTAGGTCGACGCCACCGAAAGAGGCCGGATTCGCGCTGCGGACCTCGGTGGCAAGCAGCAGCTTGGCGGTGGCGCCGGCGTAGGCCTCGGTGGTGCCGTCGCCGAGGTAACCGCCGATGATCTCGGGCCTGGCCAGCCAGGCGGTGGCCCTGGCGGCGGCCTCGTCCGAGCTGTGCGAGGCGGCGAAGGCCAGCACGGCGTCGATCGTCAGGCCCTGGTCGGGGTAGGCCGTCCCGTTGAAGACGGACTCGAAGTGGTCGCCGTCGACGAGCTGACGGGCCAGCCAGCCGCCCGCGGCGGCGTCGGGGCGGACGGTCCAGGAGGAGGTCGTGTCGGCGTGGGCGGCCGAGGCCGCCGGAAGGGCGGTGGCGAGAGCGAGGGCGGGTATCGCGAGCAGACCGAGGGTGCGACGGAGCGCGGGCATGGTGGTACCTTTCCGGGCCTGGACGCAGGGGCCCGGAGGGCATCGGCGGCACGCCGGGCAGCCCTCGGAGCTCCGGCCCGCAGACCACGACGGGAGGAGGGGTGACACACCTCCGCCGACGGGTACTCGGGCTCGCCGCGCGACGTGGAGTCGGCGGCCTACCGTTGCGGGTCAGCGCCGGATTCGGACCGGACTTCCCCCATCGGCGGAGTCACAACATGACGGCTCATCATGGCGAAGCGGAAAAGATCCGGTCAAGGGATCGTGCGTCACATCCCGCTTCCCCCGGCCGCCTCCGCGACATCGCCCGGACTGCGTGACCCACCTGTGGGGCATCGTCAACTGGCAGAACGTCTCGGCCCGCTTCGCGGCCGCCACCACCCAGGGCTGATCCGCCCCACGGCCGGGCGGCCCGGACTCCGACTGGACCGGGCCGGCAATCCTGGCCCCCGGAGGTGATGGCCGGCTCAGGCGCCGCCTCCGGCCTGCCCTGGTACGCCATCATCTGCCTGCCGCTGCTCTTCGCCTGCGGCATGAGCCTGTTCGACACCCTCGACGGGACCTTCATGAACTTCGCCTACCACTGGGCGTTCTCCAACCCGGTCCGCAAGGTCTACTACAACCTCTTGGTCCTGCCCTGCGGCTTCCCGCCGGACCGCACCGAGCGGGAGTTCCACCTGCTCACCGGACGGCCGGGCTGGGACGAGCTGCCGGCCGTCCGGAACGGGCGGGTATGGATCCTCGACGGCCCGTCCTACTTCAACCGGCCCGGCCCACGCGTCGTCCGCGGCGTCGAAGTCCTCGCGCAGCTCCTGCACGGCGTCCGGACCGGCCCCCGGCCCGCACGGCCCGCACGGCCCGCGTCAGCCTGCCGCCTCCGCGGCCTCGGCGCGGGAGCGACGGGCCCGCCGCTCCCGCGCCAGGCGGCAACGACGACAAGCTGCGCCGTCGCCACCCTGGTGACGGCCCCCTGAGGCTCCACCGCTCGGCCGTGACCACCATCGAGACGTCCATCGACGTCCGCCCGACATGCTCGACCCGAGCCCGCACGGTCCAGCTCAAGTCCGTCGCCGCAGGCTACAGCCACCGGCCCGTCGTCCTGTGCCTCGGGGACGGGCAGGACCGCCGGGGGACGGCTCGCGTCCCCCGGCGACGCCTCAGCGGTGGGTGAACGTCGGCGGGCGCTTCTCGGCGAAGGCCGCCATGCCCTCCTTCTGGTCGGCGGTGGCGAACGTGGCGTGGAACAGCCGCCGTTCGAAGCGGACGCCCTCGGCGAGGGTGGCCTCGTACGAGCGGTTGACGGCCTCCTTGAGCATGATCGCCGCCGGGGTGGACATCGCCGCGATCGTCTCGGCGGTGGCCAGAGCGTCGGTCTGCAGCTGGTCGGCGGGGACGATGCGGGAGACGAGGCCGGCCCGTTCGGCCTCCTCGGCGCCCATCATCCGGCCGGTCAGGCACAGCTCCATGGCCTTGGCCTTGCCGACGGCCCGGGTGAGCCGCTGCGAGCCGCCGATGCCGGGGATGACGCCGAGCTTGATCTCCGGCTGCCCGAACTTCGCGGTGTCCGCCGCCAGCAGGACGTCGCACATCATCGCCAACTCGCAGCCCCCGCCCAGCGCGTAGCCGGCCACGGCCGCCACCACCGGCTTGCGCAGCGCGGCGAACCGGTCCCACGCAGCGAACCAGTCACCGAGGTAGGCGTCCACGAAGTCCAGGGGCTGCATCTCCTTGATGTCGGCACCGGCTGCGAAGGCCTTGTCCGAACCCGTGATCACCAGACAGCCGATCTCCGGGTCCCGGTCGAAGTCCGTTGCTGCCGCTACGACTTCGGTCATCAGGAGGGTGTTCAGCGCGTTCAGCGCCTTCGGGCGGTCGAGCGTGATCAGCCCGACCCGACCCTTGCGCTCGACCAGGATCGTCTCGAACGTCATGCGGTGTCCTTCCTGAGGGTGGTGATGATGGCCGAGAAGTCCAGAGCGCCGGACCCGCCCCGGGCGAAAGTGGCGAACAACTCGGCGGCCCTGACGCCCAGTTCGGCCTGGACGGCGGAGGCGGCAGCAGCGTCGGCGGCCAGCCCGAGGTCCTTGGCCATCAGCGCGGACGCGAACCCGGCCGCGTAGTCGCGGTTGGCCGGGCTGGTCGGAACCGGACCGGGCACCGGGCAGTTGCTGGTCAGCGCCCAGCACTGGCCGGAGGCCGTGGAGGCGACGTCGAACAGCGCCTGGTGACTGAGCCCGAGGCTCTCCCCGAGGACGAAGGCCTCGCTGACCGCGATCATGGAGACGCCGAGGATCATGTTGTTGCAGATCTTGGCGGCCTGTCCGGCTCCGGACGCCCCGCAGTGGACGACCCGGCGGCCCATCGCCGCGAGCAGCGGCTCGGCCTCGGCGAAGTCGACGTCCTCGGCACCGACCATGAAGGTCAGGCTTGCCCCTTCGGCGCCCGCCACACCACCCGAGACCGGGGCGTCGACCGCCCGGTGCCCGGCGACCCGGGCGAGGTCGGCGGCCACCCGGGCGTCCCCGACCGCGATGGTGGAGCAGTCGACGAACAGCGCGCCGGACGCCGCCTCGGTCAACTCGCCGTAGGTGTCCAGGACATGGCGCCCGGTCGGCAACATGGTCAGCACCACGTCCGCCTCGCCGACCGCTTCGGCAGCGGAGTCCGCGATCATCACTCCCTGTGCCGTGGCCTGGTCCCGGGCCTCGGCTGCGAGGTCGTAACCGATCACCCGGTGACCGGCCTTGACGAGGTTGGCGGCCATCGGGCCGCCCATGTTGCCCAGTCCGATGAATCCGATGGTGTACGTCACCAGCGCTCCAGGGGTGTGGTGGCGGCGAGGCCGAGCTCCCCCGCGCCGCGCGGCGCGAAGTAGCGGGCCACGGCGGCGGGTTCGACGGCGCCCAGGGTGGCCGGACTCCACTGCGGCGAGCGGTCCTTGTCGATCACCTGGGCCCGAATGCCCTCGGCGAGGTCCGCCGTGGCGAGCGCCGCGCAGGAGGTGCGGTACTCCTGGTCGAGGACGGCCTCCAGCGGGCCGAGGGCCCGGGCCCGGCGCAGGGCCGCCAGCGTGGCCTTCACGGCGGTCGGGGAGTTGGCGGCGATCCGATCGGCCGCCTTCTTGGCCTCGGGCTCGCTGCTGTCCCGGAGGCGGTCGAGGATCTCCTCCACGGTGCCCGCCGAGTAGCAGGCGTCGATCCACACCCGCTGTGCGTCCAGCACACCGGGCGGCGCGGGTACGACGTGCCGTTCGAGGGCGTCGTGCACGGGCAGTTCGGCCAGGTCGTCCAGCAGGGCGGGCAGCCGCTCGGCAGGGACGAAGTGGTCGGCGAGCCCGCAAAGCAGCGCGTCGGCGGCCCCGACGGAACCCGCGGTCAGGGCGAGGTGGGTGCCCAGCTCGCCCGGTGCGAGGGCGAGCAGGTAGGTGCCGCCCACGTCCGGGACGAAGCCGATGCCGGCCTCCGGCATGGCGATGCGGGTGGTCTCGGTGACGATCCGGACGTTTCCGTGGGCGGAGACGCCGACCCCGCCTCCCATCACGATGCCGCTCATCACGGCGACGTAGGGCTTGGGGTAGCGTGCGATCCGGGCGTTGAGGCGGTACTCGTCGCGCCAGAACTCCTCGACGGCGCCCGGGTCGCCGCCGGTGGCGGCGCGGTGGATGGCGACGATGTCGCCGCCCGCGCAGAAGGCGCGGTCCCCGGCACCCGTGACGACGACGGTGTCCACCCGCTCGTCCTGCTCCCAGGCGTCCAGGGACTCCGCGATCGTCCGCACCATGCCGTGGGTGAGGGCGTTCAGGGCCGCGGGGCGGTTGAGGACGATCAGGCCCGCCCTGCCCTCGCGCTGGAGGAGGACCTCATCCGTACCCATCAGGCGGCTCCGGTCAGGCCGCGGGCGACGATGACGCGCATGATCTCGTTGGTCCCTTCCAGGATCTGGTGCACCCGCAGGTCGCGGACGATCTTCTCGATGCCATAGTCGGCGAGGTAGCCGTAGCCGCCGTGCAGTTGAAGCGCGGCGTTGGCGACCTCGAAGCCGGTGTCGGTGGCGTACCGCTTGGCCATCGCGCACAGCTCCGGGGCCCGCCGGTCGCCGCGGTCCAGGGCGGCCGCGGCCCGCCACACCAGGGCGCGGGCGGCCTCCAGCTCGGTGGCCATGTCGGCGAGCCGGAACTGCAGCGCCTGGGCGTGCAGCAGCCGGGCGCCGAACGCCTCACGGTCGGCGAGGTGGGCGATGGCGCGCTCCAGCGCGTCCTGCGCGCCGCCGAGGGAGCAGGCGGCGATCCCGAGCCGGCCGCCGTTCAGCCCGTTCATGGCGATCCGGAAGCCCTCGCCCTCGGCCCCGAGCAGGCGGTCGGCGGGCAGCCGGACGCCGTCCAGCACCACCTGGCGGGTCGGCTGGGCGTTCCAGCCCATCTTCTTCTCGTTCGGCCCGAAGGAGACCCCCCGGTCGTCACGCTCCACGACGAACGCGGAGATCCCCTTCGGCCCGGGGGCACCGGTCCGGGCCAGCACCACATAGACCTGCGAGGCGCCCGCGCCGGAGATGAACTGCTTGACGCCGTCCAGCACCCAGTGGTCGCCGTCGCGCACGGCCCGGGTGGCGATCGCGGCGGCGTCGGAGCCGGCACCGGGCTCGGTGAGGCAGTAGCTGCCCAGGTGCTCGGCCGTGCAGAGTGCGGGTAGCCAGCGAGCGCGCTGCGCCTGCGTGCCGTAGCGGTCGATCATCCAGGCGACCATGTTGTGGATGGACAGGTAGGCGGCGATGGACGGGCAGCCACCGGCGAGTGCCTCGAAGGCCACCACGCCATCCAGGCGGGAGAGTTCGGAGCCGCCCATGCCCTCCTGGACGTACACGCCGGCCAGGCCGAGGTCGGCGGCCTTGCGCAGCACGTCCACCGGGAAGTGCTTGGACTGGTCCCACTCCACGGCGTGCGGCGCGAGGTACTCCTCGGCGAAGGCCCGGGTCGTCTCGGCGATGGCGCGCTGGTCCTCGGTGAGGTCGTGCATCGCGCTCATCCCATCGTCGGCATGGTGAAGATCGCGCCCTCCTTGACCCCGGAGGGCCAGCGCGAGGTGACGGTCCGGGTGCGGGTGTAGAAGCGGATGGCGTCCGGCCCGTGCTGGTTGAGGTCGCCGAACGCGGAGCGCTTCCATCCGCCGAAGGTGTGGTAGGCGATCGGCACCGGGATGGGCACGTTGACGCCGACCATGCCGGTGGTCACCCGGCGGGCGAAGTCCCGGGCGGTGTCGCCGTCGCGGGTGTAGATGGCCACACCGTTGCCGAACTCGTGCTCACTGGGCAGCCGCAGCGCCTCCTCGTAGTCGGCGGCGCGCACGACCGTGAGGACGGGGCCGAAGATCTCCTCCCGGTAGATCCGCATGTCCGGCGTCACCCGGTCGAACAGGGAGGCGCCGAGGAAGTAGCCGTCCTCGTGCCCCTCCAACCGGAAGTCACGCCCGTCCACGACGAGTTCGGCGCCCTCCTCGGCTCCGAGGTCCAGGTAGCCGCGGACCCGCTCCAGCGCGTCACGGCCCACCAGCGGGCCGAAGTCCGCCGCCGGGTCGTCCGAGCGCCCGACCTTCAGCGTGGCGATCAGCTCGACCAGCTTCGCCACCAGGGCGTCCGCGGTCCGCTCCCCCACCGGGACGGCCACCGAGATCGCCATACAGCGCTCCCCCGCCGAGCCGTAGCCGGCGCCGACCAGCGCGTCCGCGGCTTGGTCGAGGTCGGCGTCCGGCATCACGATCATGTGGTTCTTCGCGCCGCCGAAGCACTGCGCCCGCTTCCCGTGCGCGGCGGCCGTCGCGTACACGTACTGGGCGATCGGCGTGGAGCCGACGAAGCCGAGGGCCTGCACCCGCGGGTCCTCCAGCAGGGTGTCCACGGCCTCCTTGCCGCCGTTCACGACGTTCAGGACGCCCGGCGGCAGCCCCGCCTCCAGGAACAGCTCGGCCAGCCGCAGCGGCACCGACGGGCACCGCTCAGAGGGCTTGAGGACGAAGGCGTTGCCGCAGGCCAGCGCGGGCGCGGCCTTCCACAGCGGGATCATCGCGGGGAAGTTGAACGGCGTGATGCCGGCGACGACGCCGAGCGGCTGACGCATCGAGTAGACGTCGATACCGGTGCCGGCGTTGTCGCTGAACTCGCCCTTCAGCAGGTGCGGGATCCCCGCGGCGAACTCCACCACCTCCAGGCCGCGCTGGATGTCCCCGTGGGCATCGGCCACGGTCTTGCCGTGCTCGGCGGAGAGCAGCCGGGCCAACTCGTCCTTCTCCTGCTCGACGAGTTGGAGGAAGCGCAGCAGCACCCGCGCCCGCCGCTGCGGGTTCCAGGCCGCCCACGCGGGCTGCGCCTGCGCTGCGTCGGCGATCACCGCCTCGACCTCGGCGCGGCTCGCCAGCGGCACCCGGGCCTGGACGCGCCCGGTGTTGGGGTCGTACACGTCGCCAAAGCGACCGGAGGTGCCGGCGACGGGCTTGCCGGCGACGGGCTTGCCGGCGACGAAGTGGGTGAGTTCTCGGACCATCGGGTTCCTACTCTCAACTGGGTCGGGGAGAGGAGGAATGGAGGCCGCCGCCGACGGGCGGGCGCACAGGGGTGCGGCCCCGCGGCGTCACGGTGGCGGTGGCATGACGAACCGTCAGAGCAGATGGGCCCCGGCAGTCGTCGGCACAGGACAACCAGGAGCAGCGGAACGGGAGCAGCCCGGAGTCATGCGTGTCGTCTCCATCCTCGTGGAAAACACGGATCACCCGCGGCCGGTATCCTGACTCCCGGATCACCGCACGCCCTCAGGCCTTCCCGGCTGGCTGCCAGTGGCCGTCATCTGCGAGGACGAACTCCCCGGTCACAGTGGCGGGACCGTGCCGGACTCACACCGGCTTCCCTGACACCGCGGACCTACCATCGACCATATAGTTGGACGTCCTAGTAAGTCCAGAGCTCTGTGCGCGCGTTGCGCCATCGGGATCCCACCCCGCCGGGCCCGGCTCGACTACCTTTGCAAGCCGTCTGCAAGAGGCCCAAGGGGGGCAGGTCTGCGTGCACGAGGCCGGGTGAGGTTTCACCCGCACCGCGCGAAAATTCAACCTGCCCGCCGTCAGCCAGGCCGCCCGTCGGCGGTAGAACGACCACGCGCTCATCATCGGAGTGGCCGATGCGGCAACACGAGCCCGTTCGGCGACTGGAGTCCTGCCGACCACACAAGAAGCGACGTCCCAGGATGCCCTGCGGATGTATCACGAGGCACCGGTACGGCCAAACCACCGGACGCGCTGGAATCTTGGGCTCCGCACGCAGCCGTGCGACCGTCCACTCCTCTGGAGGAGCCCGTGTCGTCGCAGTTTCATGACCGTCAAGGAGACGGCGGAATTCCTGAACATGTCTGTTCAGTGGGTCTATCGCGAAGCCCCTCAAGTAGGCCTCGTCCCGTACCGGTTCGGACAAGGACGGAACGCGAAGCTGCAGTTCAAGGTCACAGAGGTCCAGACCTGGGTGAAGCAGCAACGGATGTCCGTCAGGTGAGCCAGACCGAGACGCCTCGGGCGCCCTGCTCCACACCAGAGCAGGGCGCCCGACGCGTTTCAGGCCGCAAGGCCGAGGTCGAGGACCTGGGCGGCGTGGCCGATGGAGCCGGGCATCAAGTGGCGGTAGATCTTGAACGTCACATCGATGCTCTTGCGCCTCATCCACTCGGCGACGTCGGTGATCGGGATGTTGTGGCTGAGGCAGTTCGAGGCGAAGAAGTGCCTCAGGCCGTAGAGCGTCATCCCCTCGGGGATGTCGGTCTCGCCGGCCCGCTTGATCCGGTCCCACTGGTTCTGCAGGTAGTAGGACGGGTACGGCTTCGCGATGTCCAGCGGGTGGCGGAGCAAGTAGCCGTCGATGGTGCCGTAGATATCCGCGTACGAGAGCAGGCTGAGCCGCGTCCGGACCGTCAGCGGGACGCCCCGGTAGTCGCCCTTCTTGCGGTGCTTGAGCGGCGCGCGACCCAGCCGTCCGAGCAGGTCCTCGACGCGCTCGCCCGCGTCCTCGACCTCGACGCGACCGAACGCGGGCACCTCCACCGCCTCGCGCGGCAGCGCCGCCGCCGCGCGACGACGCCGGGCACCCGGGTCCGGCCGGAGCTGCTGCGCGTCCTCGACCTGGTCGCCGGCGCTCCCGCGCTGATCATGAACCACCGCCTGGACGTCCTCGCCGGGAACGGCCTCGCCGGACTCCTCTTCGGCCGCCCGATGCCGGGCCTGAACATCGCCCGGCACATCATCCTGGAGGAGGCCGAGCACGGCCTGTAAGCGGACTGGGAGAACTGCACCCTGGACGTGGTCGGGCACCTGCGCCTGGCCGCCGGAAAGTACCCCGACGACCCTCACCTGGCCTCGCTCGTCGGCGAGTTGGCGATGGGCAGCGAGCGCTTCCGCCGCCTCTGGGCCCGCGCGGAGGTGCGCGCCCGCACCCACGGACGCAAGGCGTACCGGCACCCCATGGTCGGACTGCTGGAACTGCACCAGGAGAACTTCGCGCTGCCTGGCGAGCCGGGCATCGAACTGCTCGTGCTGTCGGCGGCCCCCGGCAGCCCCACCGAGGACGGACTGCGCCTGCTCGCGGGCCTGGCCGCGGACCACGGCGCCGCCCGTCGCCCGGTGGACGCCCGGACCCTCGACTGACTCACCGACGCCCGCCCACCGCCGGTCACGGGCGTCCGTCGGCCGCCGGCCGGGCCCGCCGCGGGCCCCGGAGAGCTCCGCGGTCCTGCGGTGTCACCGCCCGGCCCGCTCCTCCAAGGCGTCCAGGACCTTGTCCAGCGTGATCGGCAGGTCACGCACCCGCACCCCGCACGCGTGCCACACGGCGTTCGACACCGCGGCGGCCGTCCCGACGATGCCGATCTCCCCGATGCCCTTGGAGCCCATGGCGTTGACGTGGGGATCGTGCTCGGCGAGCCAGTGCGCCTCGATGCGGTCGACGTCCGCGTTCGACGTGATCTGGTACTCGGCGAGGTCGTGGTTGACCACGTGGCCGGTCCGCGGGTCGAGCACGCCGTTCTCGTGCAGGGCCATGGACAGCCCCATCGTCATCCCGCCGACGAACTGCGAGCGCGCCGTGCGGGGGTTGATGATCCGGCCCGCGGCGAACACTCCCAGCAGGCGCGGCACCCGCACCTCGCCGGTGTCCACGTGGACGCGCGCCTCGGCGAACTGCGCCCCGAAGGCGTGCATCGCGTAGCGCTCGTCCGGCGGCCCGACACTGCCGGAGGCCTGCGCCCCGTCCGGCGGCTCGGCCCCGTACCGGTCGCGCAGGGCGCGCGCGGCCTCGACCACGGCAGATCCCCACGTCGTCATGCCCGAGGAACCCCCGGCCACCGACGCCACCGGGTAGTCCGTGTCCCCGATCCGCACCTCCACCCGGGCCACCGGCACGCCGAGCGCGTCCGCGGCGATCTGCGCGAGCGTGGTCCAGGTGCCGGTGCCGAGGTCGGCCGCGCCGATCTCGGCCACGTAACCCCCGCCCTCCCGCCGGATCGTCGCCGTCGACTTCGGCATCCGGCTGACCGGGTAGGTGGAGGCCGCCACGCCCGTGCCGACCAGCCAGTCGCCCCGGCGGCGCACGCCCGGCCGGGGATCGCGCCGCGACCAGCCGAACCGCTCCGCGCCCTCCCGCAGGCAGCCGACCAGGCCGCGGCTGGAGAACGGCTTGCCCGAACCGGGTTCGACGGCGGGCTCGTTGCGGATCCGCAACTCGACCGGATCCATGCCGAGGCGCTCGGCCAGCTCGTCCATCGCCACCTCGGGGCCGAACATCCCGGGGCACTCGCCCGGGGCGCGCATCCAGGACGGCGCCGGCACGTCGAGGGCGGCCAGCCGGTGCGTGGTGCGCCGGTTCGGCGAGGCGTACATCATGCGCGCGGGGACGCCGGTCTGCTCGGCGAACTCCTTGATGCGCGAGGTCTGTTCGACGACGTCGACCGCGACGGCGGTGAGCCTGCCGTCCCGGTCGGCCGCGAGCCGGCAGCGCTGGATGGTCGGGGTGCGGTAGCCGGTCAGGGCGAACATCTGCTGCCGGGTCAGCGCCAGCCGGACCGGCCGGCCGGGCAGCGCCCGCGCGGCCATCGCGGCGAGCACCACGTTGACGTGCGGCTGCCCCTTGGAACCGAACCCGCCCCCGACGTACGGGCAGACCACCCGGACCCGGGCCTCCTCGAGGCCGAACACCGACGCCAGGGTGGACCGCGTCGGGTGGACCCCCTGGGTGGAGTCCCACAGGGTGAGGAAGCCCTCGCCCGCCGGATCCCACAGGGCCGCCGTGGCGTGCGGTTCCATCGGGTTGTTGTGGCACCTGGCGGTGCTGTACGTCTCGTCGACGCTCACCCGCGCGGCCGCCATCGCGGCGTCCACGTCGCCCTCGACGGTGTCGGTGGGGTGGTCCGGGTTCACCCTCCGCGGCGCGTACAGGTCCTCGCGGTCGGCCCGCAGTTCGGCGTCGTGCGGCTGCTGCTCGTAACCGACCCGGACGAGCGCGGCCGCATGCCTCGCCACCTCGGAGCTGTCCGCGACGACGAGGGCGACGACCTGGCCCCGGAAGGCGACCTCCGCGTCCTGCAGGACCGCCAGCTCCCGGTCCTCGGTGGACGCCAGGCGCTCCGCGTTGTCGTGGGTGAGCACCGCGGCCACCCCGTCGAGCGCCTCGGCCGCGGCGGTGTCCAGCTCCGTCACGCGCCCCCGGGCGACGCCGGCCTGGACGACGTGCAGATGTGCGGCGTCCGCCAACGGGGTCTCGTGGGCGTAGGTGGCGGTGCCCAGGACCTTGACGGCCCCGTCCCGGCGGGGCAGGTCGCGGCCGACGGCGGCCGGCTCGTCCGGGAACGTCATTGGGAAGTGTCCTCTCCGGCCAGACCGCGCAGGGTCGCGGCGAGGGTGCGGCGCAGCAGCGGGATCTTGAACGCGTTGCCGCCGCCCAGCCCTTCGGCCGGCCGGGCGGCGGCGAGCTCGGCGTCCGCGGCGGCCCGGTAGGCGTCTTCCGAAACGGGGGCACCCCGCAGCACTTCCTCGGCCCGGTACGCACGCCACGGCGCGTGCGCCACGCCGCCGAAGGCGATCCGCGAGTCCACCACCACCCCGTCCCGGACGTCGAGTGCCGCGGCCACGCTGACCAGGGCGAACGCGTACGAGGCCCGGTCGCGCACCTTGCGGTAGGCCGAGCGGCGGGCGATCGGCTGCGCCGGCAGGTCGATCGCCGTGATCAGCTCACCGTGTTCGAGCACCGTGTCGCGCTCGGGGGTGTCGCCGGGCAGCCGGTGCAGGTCGACGAACGGGATGGTGCGCTCACCGCCCGGCCCGAGCACCCGTACCCGTGCCCCGAGCGCGGCCAGCGCCACCGCCATGTCGGAGGGATGGACCGCGATGCAGTGCTCGGACGCGCCGAGGACGGCGTGGTGGCGGGTCCATCCGCCGATCGCGGAACAGCCCGTGCCCGGCTCCCGCTTGTTGCACGGGGTGGTGACGTCCTGGAAGTAGGCGCAGCGGGTGCGCTGCAGCGGATTGCCGCCGGTGGTGGCCATGTTGCGCAGCTGCGCCGACGCCCCCGACAGGAGCGCCTGCGACAGCACCGGGAACGACTCGCGCACCCGGGGGTGCGCGGCGAGCGCGCTGTTGGTCGTCCCCGCACCGATCCTCAGGGCTCCCCCGCCGAGTTCCTCGACCCCGGTAGGCAGGACTCCGGCGAGATCGACGACCAGAGCGGGCCGCACGACGCCCAGCCTGAGGTGGTCCACCAGGTTCGTCCCGCCGCCGAGGAACACCGCGTCCGGATCGCCGGCGACGCTGCGCACGGCGGCCGCGGCGTCCGCGGGGCGGTGGTGGTCGAACGGTCTCATCCGGACACCCCCGGCCCGGTGACCGGACGGGCCGGGGGCTGCCCCGTCGGGGACTGTCCCGTCGGGGACTGCCCCGTCGGGGGCTGCCCCGTCGGGGGCTGCCCGGCCGCCTGCAGCACGGCGGTGACGATGTTGACGTAGGCGGCGCAGCGGCACAGGTTGCCGCTCATCCGCTCGGCCACTTCGGCGCGGTCCAGCCGGGGTGCGCCGGCGCCCCGGGTGACGGCGCTCGGCCAGCCCTGCGCGAACTCCTCCAGCGCCCCGACCGCGGAGACCACCTGGCCGGGGGTGCAGTAGCCGCACTGGAGCGCGTCGCAGTCGATGAAGGCCTGCTGCACCGGGTGCAGGCCGCCGTCGGCGAGCCCCTGGGCGGTGACCACCTCGGCGCCGTCCTGGGTGACCGCGAGCGTGAGGCAGCCCAGTACGCGGCGCCCTCCGGACAGCACCGTGCACGCACCGCACTGTCCGTGGTCGCACCCTTTCTTCGGGCTCGTCACACCGAGCCGCTCCCGCAGCGCGTCGAGCAGCGTCGTGCGCGTGTCGACGACCAGCCGGTGCGCGGTGCCGTCGACCCGTACGGTGATGTCCCTTTCCACCGCACGAGGCTCCCCCGGCCCGGCCGCGCCCACACGGCGTGCGGCGCTCCGTCACACCCGTGGCGGCAGCCAGACGGTCCGGAAGGCCTGCCGCGGGGGTGCGGCGGGGCGGCTCTCGGACCGGGTCCCGCGGTTCGCCGGGCTGGTGAGCGGGTCGCCGGGTGGGTCCGGATGGCGCCCCCGGGGAGCCGCCGTCCGGACCGTGAGCTGCCCGTGCTTGCTCTCTTGTGACCGTATCCGGCGGGCCGAGCACACCCGTCGCCCCTTGCCGGGGCCGTCGGCGCGCAGCGCTCGGAACCGGAGCCCGCCGGCACCGGGACGGTACGGCACAGGGGCGGTACGACGACGGCCCGGTGCACTCCACGGGCTTCCGGATGCGGGCCGCAGCCTTCCCTGCTCGGGGCCGCTGATCAAAGCGGGGTTCGGCCGCCCCCGCCACGCGCACGCCGCGGGCGACTTGCGGCAGGGACTATCCTCGGGTTCATGTCGAACCCTGATGGGCTGCTCGTCGACATCGCCGCGATGGTGGAGTCCGAGCACAGCAACCAGATGCCTTTGACCGTGGTCGTCCCCGGGGCGGTGATCACCGGTCGGCTTGCGCCGGAGAGCCTGTGGAACGAGCGGGTGGCCGAAGTGCTCGCCGCGTCCGAGCACTTGAAGCCCTTCGCCGCGCTGTTCGCGGCACCCGCCACCGGCGACGGCAACGACGTGGCGCCCTCTGTCGCGCGGCCGACGCATCTGCATCTGCATGTCGCCCGCATCCTGCAGGGCAGCTACGGCCTACCCCACACCGGGGGCATGTACCGCATCGCCATCGCCGACATCAGCAGCTGGACGGTGGGGGACCTCAGCTACTCCGACCAGTGACTCCCGGTCCAGGACGGTTCGCCGGCGCTGCGGCACCGCGGTCGTGAGCGATCTCACCGTCGCGGGCCGCACCGCCGGGGCCGGCGAGGGGAGGACGGCATCGGCGGAGCCGTCCTCGCCGTGCTCCAGCAGGAGTTCGTCGGCGACCCGTCGGAGCCCGGCTCCGGCCGCCCGCGCGACACGTGAAGGCCGACGACCTACGCCTCATCGCCCGGGTCGACGTCGGGCAGCGTCTCGCCGAACCGCGCCATCGCCTCTGCCGGCCCGCAGCCGAAGGCGCGGCCGATGTATTCCCAGGTCATCAGGTTGCTGCGGGCCTTGCGGCCGGCCAGCAGCGCGGTCGCACCCGCGGCGCGCTCGAACCGGGCGGCCGCACGGACGGCGGCGTACGGCTTGCTGTCCGTGAGGTCGCAGATCCGGTTCACCAGCGCCGCGACCAGTTCCTCGACCTCGTGTTCCACCACACCCTCGGCCAGATCGACGTGCCGCTCCCAGTCCGCGAACGGCCCGGTCTCCTCACCTACCGCCTCGGTCGCCTGGTCGTCACCGAAGTCCAACGGGTGCACCCGCTCCCCCCGCCAGCCACAACTGCAACCACCGCGCACCGCAGCGGCCCGAGGGCCGTCGGCACCGTTGTAGAGCCACCAGGTGGTGCGCCCGTCCGGCAACGGCGCCGGCTCGCCGCCGTCCGCCAACACCGCCGCCGGGAAACCCCGGTGGCGCCCGCTCTCGTCAAACCATGGCATGCCGTGTCCCTCATGTCCCTGGAATACAGCACCAGGGTTCTCAGCCCGTGACCCTCTGTCAAGGGCGCGCGACGACGCCCACCCGGCCTTCACCCCCTGTCGTTGGCGCGCCTCGCCGGGGCGATTCGCCACGCGGGGTGGCGCCGGTCGGTGACCGGCGCCACCCCGCGCTCAGTGCCGTCTGCGGCGTGCGAGGCGGGCGCCGAGGCCCAGGCGCGTGGTGGCCGCTCCCGCGCAGCCGCCGAGCAGGATCGCGGGCCAGGCACCGAGGCCCGCCACGCGGCAGACGAGGGCGGTGGCGACCAGGGCGGCCAGGACCACCGCCACGTCCACGGCCGCCGCCCGGGGGCCCGCCGGCCCGCGCTCGCCGGTCATGCCCAGGAGGGCCGACAGGCGCACCCGCTCGCGGCCGCTCACGACAGCGTGCCCATCAGGCAGCCGGCCCCGGCGATGGTGACGTAGCCCCAGGGGCCGCCGGCGAACTTGACCAGTCGCAGGCCGTTGCGGGCACGCTGGATGTTGACGCTCACGTGGTGGGCCTGGACGGGGACGTAGGCGGACAGCGCCCCCATCCCGCACTTCTTGGCCGCGTTCTTCACGACCTTGCCCGTGCGCTTCCAGTTCCAGCTCCACGGGTTCCACCACGGGTCGGCGACGACCGGGAAGGCCGTGCTCGCGGTGAAGTCGACCCGCTGCACCAGGGTGTCGCCCTCCAGCCGGTAGGAGGTGGGGACGTCGTTGCCGTGGGCGTCCTTCGCCCACGGGGCCCGGATGGCCGCGACCGGCTCGTCCGGGTTCGCCGGGACGATCACCACGGAGCCGTCGGGCTCCTGGCGCAGGCTGGTGCCGGCGGGCAGGGTCACCGGGACGCGGTACTCGTGCGGCGCGTTCGCGTTCTTGATGACCTGCAGGGTGCGGCTGCCGCCCTCCAGGGTGGGCTGGACCACGGTGTCCACGTCGGAGGCGGCGTCGGCGTACACCACGCTGCCGCCGATGTTCACGCCCTGCTGCCGGGCGGCCGAGCCGATGCCGACGGCGGCGATGTCGTCGGGCTTGACCTCGGTGGGGGCCTTTGGGTCCCGGGGCACGGTGACGGTACCGGTCGCCGTCTCGGCGATGGCCGCGTACCGGCTGTCGCTGGTGGTGGCGGGGGTGATGTCGGCCGCGTCCAGGACGGCGTTGGCCGCGCCGAGGGCGTCGACGGCCGCGCCCGGCTTCCACGCGGTGTCGACGGTGAACGTCACCGGCTCCGACCAGCCGTTGGCGTAGTGCTGCCCGTCGAAGGTGGTCGTCCGGAAGGTGTACGCGTGGCCGCTGACGAGCTTGCCCGCCGGGACGGTGGCGGACGCGGTCCCGCCGGCCCGGACGAACCCGGAGTTGAACTGCGTGACGACCTCGCCGGTCGCCTTGTCCTTGACCTCGAACGTGCCCTGGACCTTGTCGTCCTCGTTGACGTCCTCGGTGGTGAAGCGCAGCGTCGGGGTGAGGCTGTTGACCTTGTAGACGCCGCCCTCGCTGTGGAAGGGCGGGCCGGCCTGGAGGTTGCTGCCGGTCCTGGGGCGGTAGTTGAAGGTGACGGTCAGCTTCGGGATCCTGTCCTCGGTGGCCTCCGAGGAGTAGAAGCGCTTCCAGGCGTAGGTGTCGTTCTCGTCCACGGCCTTCAGCGCCACCGAACCGGTCGCGGCCTTGGCGCTCGCCCAGGTCTTGGCCAGCGAGGTCACGTCCGCGCCGACCCAGCCCGCGTTGCCGCAGGCCGTGCTGCGGGTCTCGGTGGAGGTGGCGAACTTCTGCTTCAGCGCGGGCTGCTTGGTCCAGCGGCTGGAGGTGTCGGCGGCGTCGGCCGCCCAGACCTCCCAGCCTCGCTTGTCGCACGACCAGGAGTGGTAGTTGTACAGCTCCAGCTTGGCGTCGGTGACGAGGGCGTCGGCGAACTGTCCGGTCTCCCACGTGAGGAAGGAGCGGGCGGTGCGCTTGGTGGAACCGGCGTAGTCGCCGGGCCAGCCCAGCTTGAGGTCGGTGGACGCCGACTGGTCCGTGGTGTCGCCGCCCTGGACGAACGTGTCGAACATGACGGAGAGGGTGTCCGTGGCCGGGTCGATGGTCACCGGGTACTGGGTCGCCGGGTCCGCCAGGAAGCCGGGGTCCGGGGTGAGCCGCAGCTCGACGGTGTCGCCGTCCTGCGTGACCGTCATCGGGACGCGGGCGCTGCGCTTGCGTTCGCCGGAGCGCTCGTCGACCTGGGCGTCCCACATCACCGGCGCGGGCATGGTGGCGACCGGCTCGCCGCTCCCGCGGTCGCTGAAGACCACCGAGCCGTCCTCCCGCTGCTCCGCCTTCAGACCGGGGAGCTTCAGGGGCAGCGTCATCGGCGCGACGTCGCCCGTGGGGCGCTGCTTGAGGGTGAGGAACTGCTCGAAGCCGGTACGGGTGGCCTCCACCACCAGGTCGGCGCCGGGCAGCGCGTCCGGGTAGGTCGCCCTGGTCCCGTCCAGGACGGGGGCCGGCAGGCCGCCCTTCCACTGCACGCCGATCTTCCGGTCGCCGGTGCCCAGGGTGACCAGGTCGCGTGCGGCGGACGCCGGGGCGTCGGCCGCCGCCGGTGCCGACAGGGCCCTGGCGCCGCCGGGGCCGGCCAGGCGCAGGTCCCCCGGGTGGGCCCCGGGGGCGATCCCGCCGTCGGCCTGCCGCCGCAGGGTGGCGTCCACGTCGACCCACTGGCCGTCCCGCAGCATCCGTACGGGGCCGGCGCTGACCGTCGTGGTCAGGGTCCCCTCCGGGTCGGCCCACGTGGTGGACGTCTCGGTCCTGCGGTCCAGCACCTCCACCCGGCGGCCGAACACCTGCGCCGCGAGCAGGGCGGACTCGGCGGTGACGGCCTCGGTGACGGGTTCACCCACGGGGTTCTTGACGCGCGTGGCCTCCAGGACGGCCTCGCGCACGGCCGCGTCCCCCTCGTCGGCCAGGGCCGGAACGGACGAACCGAGCACGGCGAGTGCTGCCAGCACCGAGACACCTCCCGCGGCGGCGGCTCGGCGATGCCTACGTCGTATCGACGACATGTCTGTCCTTGCGCTCGGGGTCGCTCCCCTCACCCGAGGGGAGCGACCCGTGATCAATAGCGCCAAGAGATTAAAGGAATGACAAAGAACAGGCAAATTCAAGCTATTGACAGTGATTCTGACATGTGCCAAAAGGTCAGAGGATCTCCGATTCGAAATACGGGAACCACGCACTCATACCGGATCGCCGGATTGCCGGATCGCCGACTCCTCCGGCGGGTCGCGCCGAGCGGAACAGCTCCGCCAGGACGCGGACCAACGGCCCGGCCCGGCTCTGCGGCCGCTCGACGGCGAGGATCCGCTGAAGGCCAGGCATCCGCCGGCCGTAGCGGCAGGTCAGCCCCCCAATCCGCTCGGCGAACTCGATCATCACCCGCCCGTCCCGCACATCCGTGCACTCGACCCGCACCCCTGCGAGATGCGGAAGCAGAAAGGAACATCCCCTCACACGCGACCAAGCATTCACCTGGAGGTGACGGAGCGTCACCGCGCGCACGGAAGCGCGATCGACTTCACGAGATCCGCGCCTGAACCCATGCATCCCCCATCGCCGCCTCGGCCTCGGCCGTCGAGCGCTCCCGCGACGCTGTGGAACGAGACGGCCACGCAGCCCCCGCACCCCCGCACCTCTCCCCCCGCCGCGGCCCCGTGCACCTCCTGTCCCTCGCGACCGCCTTGACACTCTCCCACCGGCAAGACCATGATTCCATTAATTGACTAGTGGAATTGAGGGTGTGTGCATGGCAGACGCATTCGCTCCGAGCGGCTCGCCCGACGCCTGGGCCCTGGAAGCCCGCGGCCTGGGCAAGCGCTACCGCCGCGGTTGGGCACTGCGCGACTGCTCGTTCCGGCTGCCAGCCGGACGGATCTGCGGGCTCGTCGGCCCCAACGGTGCCGGGAAGAGCACTCTCCTGGGCCTCGCCACCCAGCAGATCCAGTCGACGGAAGGCGAGTTGAGAATTTTCGGCGTCCCGGCCGGAGATGCGGCGACGAGGCCGCGGACCGCGTTCCTCGGCCAGGACAAGCCGCTGTTCAAGGGGTTCACCGTGGCGGAGACGCTGCGCCTGGGCGCCGAGCTCAACCCCGCCTGGGACATGGCCGCGGCCGAGCGGATCGTCGAGGCCGGCCGGATACCGACGGACGCCCGGATCGGCACCCTCTCCGGCGGCCAGCACACCCGCGTCGCCTTCGCCCTCGCCTTCGGCAAGCGGCCCGACCTGCTCCTGCTCGACGAACCGATGGCCGACCTCGACCCACTGGCCCGCCACGACCTCGGCTCCCTGATGCTGGCCGAGGCCGCCGAGCGCGGCATCACCGTCGTGATGTCCTCCCACCTGCTGTCCGAGCTGGAGGACATGTGCGACCACCTGCTGGTCCTCGCCGAGGGGCGGGTCCGGCTGGCAGGCGACACCGACGCCATCGTCCCGGCGCACCTGCTGGTGACCGGACGCGTCGCCGACGGCGACCCACTCGCTCCCCTGGCCCCGCACACCGTCGTCGACCACCGCGTCCAGGGACGGCAGTTCCAGGCACTGATCCGACCTCACGGCCCGCTGCGCCCCGAATGGGCCGTGGCGGAACCCACCCTGGAGGAAGTGCTGCTGGCACACCTGCGCTCGCCGGACGCGCCTCCCCCCCACACACCCGGCGCCCGTCACGAGGCCGAAGGGAACCCCACCGCATGAGCACCACCCTGACCGACACGCCCCGCCCGGCCGCCCACACGCCCGGGCGCCGGCTGCTGGGCGGGCTGAACTGGCTCGTCGTGCGCCAGCACCGGGCGGCGCTGCTCACCGTGGCCGGCGCGGTCGTGCTCGGCTCCGCCTGGATCGTCTACCAGCGCCACCACCTGGCCGGGATCCTCGACGCGCTCGGCTGGCCGGACGACCAGCCGCCGATGCCGGTGCCCGGCTCGGAACGCATCAGCCTCACCATCACCGCCCTGGGCATGCTGCCCGTCCTCCTCGGTGTCTTCCTCGGCGCCCCGCTGATCGCGAGCGACCAGGAACGCGGCACCCTGCAGCTGGTCACCACCCAGTCGGTGTCCCGCCGCCGGTGGCTCACCGTCAAGCTCGCCTGGTGCTACGCCGCGGCACTGCTGGCCGGTGCGGTGCTCTCGGCGTTCTTCACCTGGTGGTGGAAGCCCTACCGCACGGTGTTCCCGGGCCGGTGGTACGACGGAGCCGTCTTCGACCACACCGGCCCGATGCTCCCCGCCCTGTGCCTCTTCCTCACCGCCGCCGGCGTCACCACAGGCCTGTTGCTGCGCCGGGTCCTCCCCGCGATGGCGATCACCTTCGCCTTCGCCATGGCCTTCCAGACCGCCTGGGGACTGCTGCGCGCCCACCTCGCACCGTCCCGGACGTTCAGCTACCCGTACCGCGGCGGCATCCGCGAACAGCTCAATGACCCGTACGAACTGGACAGTTGGATCGGCTCCGCCGACGGCCACCTCTACGGCTGGGGAACCTGCGCCAAATCGACCGAGGCCTCGGCCGACGCCTGCCTGCGCGAGCACGGCATCGTCAACGACGTCATCGAGTACCTCGGCTTCGACCAGATGCCGGCGATGCAGTGGACCGGCGCGGGCCTCCTGCTCGCGGCCACCGCGGTCCTCACCGTGTTCACGCTGTGGCGGGCGTCCGCGAAACTGTAGGCGTACGGGATGTGCGTATGGTTCCGACAGAACGAAACGGGAGGTGAGAAGAATGGTCGTGTTCCGCATCAACCGGCGAAGCGGGGTCGCCACGTACCTCCAGATCGTGCAACAGGTGGAACAGGCGCTGCGGATGGGAGCCCTCGAGCAGGGTGACCGGCTGCCGACGGCCGCTCAGGTCGCGGCGGACACCAAGGTCAACCCGAACACGACCCTCAAGGCGTACCGGGAGCTGGAACGGGCGGGGCTGGCCGAGGTCAGGCAAGGGGCCGGCACCTTCATCACCCGCACCCTGGCACCCGCCCAGGAGGGCCCCGCCTCCCAGCTGCGGGCCTCGCTGGCCGCGTGGATGGAGGAGGCCAGAGCCCAAGGGCTCGACGGGGACGAGGTCACCGCGCTCTTCCTGGCGGCGCACGCGGCGGCGTTCGCGTCCCGGCAGGAGGATTGACGGCGGCTCCCACCGGGCCCGGCCGACGACGGCCCGCACCCGGCACGGCCGCACGGGCCGCGCTCCCTCCGACGGCCGCCGCGCCGGGACGGCTGAACCGCCGCCTGCCCGGTACACGGACGGGGACGGCACCGTGGAACCGGTACCGTCCCCTGACCCCGCCTTGTCCGTGCCGTCGGGCCTACTGGTCCCGCCCGTCGGCGGCCTGCTCCGGTCCCCCCGGCGCGGTCGACGCCTCGGGCTCGATCGTGCCGTCCAGGCGGATGCCCCGTGTCAAGGTCCACATCACCAGGGCGCTGCCGCACACCACGCCGCAGTCGGCGAGATTGAAGACCGGCCAGTACGGCAGCTGGATCCAGTCCACCACCCTTCCCTCCCACGGGGAGGGGCCTCGGGACAGCCGGTCGACGAGGTTTCCGGCCGCCCCGGCGATGACCAGTCCGAAGGAGACCGCCCAGACGGGGGTGCGGACGCGGGGCGCCATCACCAGCAGGAGGATGAGGACCAGGAACTTCACCGTGGTGAAGAACCAGGTCTCCCCCGCACCGACGGAGAACGCCCCACCCGAGTTGAACACCAGCGTGAACTTCAGAAGCCCGCCGAACGCCTCGGTCGGATCGGTCCCCGAGAAATGCGTCAGCGCTACCTGTTTGGTGATGAGATCCGACGCCAGCAGCGTGAGGGCTACGGCTGCCATGGTTCCCAGTCGTCGGGGCGCGCCACCGGGCAGGGAAGTTCCTCGCGCAACCCGTGGGCGCAGTAAGCCAGTCATGGCGGCATTCTAGGTGCCGGCGGCTTGCGTACGAACGCCCCCCAAGCCGGGATGTCCGGTGCACCAGAGCCACGGGGGCGTACAGGTCGCGGATCTCGGCGGCACGCACCCGCCCCGGCGCGACCGCGTCGTCCACGTGGGCGGGACCGATTCCGGGTCAGGTCCGTGGGGGATGCCGGTCGCGGGCTCGGCGTTCCGCCGCGGCCTGCTTCAGCGCCCTGTGGGTGGGCGAGTCCTCGTCCGCGGTCAGGACGACGAGTTCGAGGTCGTGGGTGCCGGGGATGACGTAGGCGGTGTAGTCGAGGTCGAGCCGTCCTGCCCGCGGATGGCGGAATCCGTGGGTTCCGGTGGCCGGTCCGCGGACGTCGTGCTCTTCCCAGAACTCGGCGAATCGGCTGCTGTGCGCGGTCAGGTCGGCCACCAGCCGGCTGCCGCGTTCGTCGTGCGGGTCGGCGGCCAGCGCGTGGCGCAGGCGGTGCACGTTGCCGCGCGCTGTCTTCTCCCAGTCCGTGAGGAGTCGGGGCGCCCGGGGGTCGCAGAAGACGAACCAGGCGAAGTTCCGCTGCGCGGAGGGGAGTTCGGCGTAGTCGAGGAGCAGCCAGGCCTCGGCGTCGTTCCAGGCGAGGATGTCGCGCATGGGGGTGACCACGTGGGCGGGCCACGGGGTGAGGGAGTCGAGTAGCCGCAGGGTCGCTTCCGGGACGCCCGGGGCCGTGCGGACGACCGGGCCGGCTCGGTGTGCCGGGCTGTCGGTGGCGAGGCGGTGGAGGTGCCGGCGGGCGTCCGCGTCGAGTTGCAGGGCGCCGGCGAGGGCGTCCAGGACGTCGGGGGAAGGGCGGCGCTGACGGCCCTGTTCGAGCCGGGTGTAGTACTCGGGGCTGATGCCGGCGAGGGTGGCGACCTCGGCTCTGCGCAGTCCGTTCAGCCGGCGGGTGCTGGTTCGGGGCAGGCCGGCGGCTTCCGGGGTCATTCGGGCCCGACGCGTGCGCAGGAAGTGGGCCAGTTCGGGGAGTGCCGCTGACGGTGCCATGCGTCGAGTATCGGGCTCCTCCCGCGGCCGGGGGTAGCCCTGGCAGGGCCACCCCCGGGAGTGCCTGCCCGCGGCGGTGTCTCGTCGCGGTGCGCGCTGCGGCTCAGACTGGCTGCCGCTGGTGCCGCACGACGCGGGCGGCCCTGGTGACCGACGGGCCGGATCCGCCGTGTCGGTGGGTCCGCGCGTCCGTCGTCCCTGGAGCCCGCACATGCCCGTACGTCCCAGTGAACCGTCCTCGCCCGCTTCGCCCTCGCCCGCCTCAGCCTCCTCCGCTTCACCCCCGCCCGCCTCGTCCTCGGCGGTGTCCGGCGATCCGGCGGTGCGCACTCGTCCCGGGGCGCCGCGGCCCGATGATCCGGGGCCCGATGGTCCGGCGCCCGGTGGCCCGGGGCCGGTCCGGTACGCGCCCCTGGTGGTGCTGAGCGCGGCGGCGGGCCTGGACGCCGGTGGTGTCGCCGTACTCAACAGTGCGCTTCCCTCGGTGGGCACGCGGTTCGGCACGTCGGCGCAGGACCTCTCCTGGGCGGTGACCGGTTACGCGCTGGCGTTCGCGGGCCTGCTGCTGTGCGGCGGAGCCATGGCGGACCGGCTTCGGCGTCGGCGGGTGCTCGTCGGGGGCCTGGCGCTGGTGGCGGCCGGCGCCGTGCTGGCGTTCACGGCACCGGTGTTCTGGGTGGTCGTGGTGGGACGGGTCCTGCAGGGAGCGGGGGCGGCGATCACCATGCCCGCGGCCACGGCCCTGCTGACCTCGGTGTATCCCGGCGGACCGGCGCGCTCGCGCGCGTTGGGCGTGTTCTCCGCCGCGCAGGCGGGCTGCTACGGAGCCGGCCTGGTCCTCGGCGGTGTGGTCACCAGCGCCTTCGGGTGGCGCTGGGTGTTCGCCCTGCAGGCCGTGGCGGCGGCGCTCATCGCCGCGGCCGCTGTGCGGTGGCTGCCGCTGGGCGCACACCGGCGCCGGGGCCCCCTGGACCTGGCGGGGGCCGCGGCGCTGGTGGCGGCGATCGTCCTGACCGTCTTCAGCGCGGACCTGGGCTCCCGCCCCGGAGGCGGCCCGCTCGCGATCGCGATGCCGGTGGCCGCCGCGGCCACCGCCTACGCGTGGTGGAGCCGCGGCCGTACCCGCGGCGGGGACGCGGTCCTGCTGGACCGGGACCTGCTGCGCACGCGCGGCGTGCGAACCGCGGCGGCGGTGGCCGGCGCGTTCTACTTCTGCGTCACCGGCTCGCTGTTCCTGCTGCCGCTCTACCTCCAACAGGTGCGCGGCATGTCCCCGGCGTCCTCGGGCCTCGCGGTCCTTCCCGTCAGCCTGGCCGTCGCCGCCGCCGCGCTGGTCTCCGGGCGGCTGATGCGGACCCGCGGACCACGCCCGCTCCTGGCGTCGGGCATCCTGCTCACCGCCGGCGGCGTGCTGATGTGGTGCGCGACGGGGGCTCACAGCCCCTACGGCGGCCCGGTCCTGGCCGGCCTGGTCGTCACCGGCATCGGACAGGGCCTGGCCTTCCCCGCCATCACCGTCACCGGCCTGCGCGACGTGCCGGACCAGGCCCACGGCACCGCTTCGGCCGTCACGGCCACCGCCCTGCAGATCGGCAGCGGCATCGGCCCCACCGTTCTCGCCGGCGTCGCCCAGGCCGTCGGCGCGGCGGAGCACGGCGTCCTGCCGCTGCGCGGCCATCACCTCGCCTACGCCGCGGCGGCCGGACTGCTGCTCCTCGTCGGCCTCCCCGCCGCGGCCCGCCTCGCGAAGCGGGGCACCTGACACCGCCGCGCGGGGAGCCTCCGCACCCGCCCGCCCGGCAAGCGGGGCGGCCTCGTACGGGGACGGCGCGAGCGCGCGCCGCTCCCGTACGGGGCCGTGCCGGGACAGCCGGCGGTCCGTGCGGTCCGTGCGGTCCGTACAGGCCTATGAGCTCTCCGGGGTGGCGAGGCGGCGGAGTTCCTTCTTGTCGGGCTTGCCGGTGTCGGTGAGGGGCAGCACGTCGGCGAAGTCGATGACGTCGGGCACGTACATCTCGCCCCGGCCGTCGCGGACCAGCGTCCGCAGCTCCTGCGCCGTCACGTCCGCCCCGGGGCCGGGCACCACGGTGGCGTGGACGCGTTCGTGGCCGCCCTCGCCGCGGACCCCGTAGACGGCGCAGTGCCGTACACCGGGGTGGGTGTGGAGGAAGTCCTCGAGTTCGGTGGTGTACACGTGGCCGCCGACGACGGCGATCATGTCCTTGATCCGGTCGACGACGGAGAGGTAGCCGTGTTCGTCGAGCCGGCCGAGGTCGCCGGTGTGCACCCAGCCGCCGCGCAGGACCTCGGCGGTCAGCTCCGGGTTCTTCCAGTAGCCCTCCATCGCGAACTCGGACCGGACGCATATCTCGCCGAGCTCCCCGGTCGGGAGCGCGCGGTCGGCCTCGTCGCGGATCTCCACCTCGACGCCGTCGACCAGCGGGCCGGCGGTGCGCAGCAGGTCGAGGCGGTCGGGGTCGTGCTCGGCGGCGGACAGCACGCTGACGATGCCGGCCTCGAACTGGCCGTAGGCCTGCTGGAACACCCGGCCGAAGCGGCGGACCGCCTCGGCGATGCGCACCGGCGAGGAGGGCGTGCCCCCGTACGTGATCTGCCGGAGGCTGGAGAGGTCGGTGGTTCCGGCGTCGGGGTGGTCCAGCACCTGGTAGAGCAGCGGGGGCAGCAGGAACAGGTCGGTGATGCGCTCGCGGGCGACGGTGGCCAGGATCTCGCCGGGGTCGAAGCCGTAGTGGAGCACGACCGTGCCGCGGTTGGCGAGGGTGCCGTCGGCGACGAATCCGGCCGCGTGCGACAGCGGCGTGCACACCAGGTCCCGCCGCTGCTCACCGGTCAGCACGGCGCGGAGCCAGTTCCCCTGCATCCGGGCGAAGGTGCTGCGGATGCCCTTGGGGTGGCCGGTGGTGCCGCCGGAGTGGCGGATGAAGCACAGGTCGTCCGGCCGGGCGGCACTGGCCAGCGGCTCGTCCGACCGGGACGCGGCCAGGGCGAGCAGGTCGTCGCCCAACTCTGCCTCCCCGTCGCCGGTTTCGCCGAGGACCAGGACGTGTTCGACCGGCACCGCGGCCGCGAGGAGCGCGGCGCGCTCGGCGAGGCGGGGGTCGACGATGAAGGCGTAGGTCTCGACGTCGGCCATGATCCGGGCCTGGACGTCGACGCCCAGCCGGATGTACAGGTGGTTGAAGTGCGCGCCCAGCAGGTTGACGGCGTAGCGGACCGCGACGGTCTCCGGGATGTTGCCGCACAGCAGGGTCACGGTGCGGCCGCGCTCCACGCCCCGCTCGCGCAGGGCACGGGCGAGCCGGTAGACGAGGGAGCGGAACTCCGCGGCGCCGAGCCGTCGTTCGCCGCTGACCAGGACGGCCTGCCCCGGTTCGTCCGCCAGTCCGTCGAGGACGATCTCCACGTAGTTGCGGAACGCGGGGTCACCGGTGGGGCCGCCGTCGCCGGCGGGGTCGGCCGGGCGCGCCTCGGACGTGTTCATCGCTGCTGGTCTCCTTGTGGCGAGGAGGCACGCGACGCCCCGGGTCCGGGACGACTCGTGCACGGAGGGATGTCCGTCCTCCGTCAACTACCCACGCCGAGACCGCTGGAACGAGTACGTCCTCGCCCGTGTCCCGCTGTCCACCTGTGTCCCGCTGCCCAGCCCGAGGAAACCGACCGCCGGCATCCGGCCGGTCTCCTCGACAGCCCGCGCGCCGGATCCGGGGTCAGTCGACCCGCTCCTGCTCGGCCTCCACCTGGGCGTTCCACTCGCGCTTGACCGCCCGCCAGGCATCGTCGTCCTGGCCGAACCGCCAGTAGCCGGAGATGGACAGCCGTTCGCGCGGAACACCGCGCTCCACGCGCAGTTGGCGCCGCAGCTCCTTGACGAAGCCGGCCTCCCCGTGGACGAAGGCCGACACCGTGCCGGCGGGGAACTCCAGCCCGCGCACCGCCTCGACGAGGGCCTCGCCCACCGGGCGCTCACCGCGGTGCAGCCAGACGAGTTCGACGGGGGCGGGCGAGACGATCTTCTGCTCCTCCGCGGCGTCGGCGACCTCGATGAAGGCGTGCACCACGGCGTCGGCCGGCATCCGCTCCAGGGCCACCGCGATCGCCGGCAGCGCGCTCTCGTCACCGACGAGCAGGTGCCAGTCGGCGTCCGCCTCCGGGGCGTAGCCGCCGCCGGGGCCCAGGATGCGCACCGTCTCACCGGGCAGCGCCCGGGCCGCCCACGGCCCGGCCAGACCCTCGTCACCGTGCACCACGAAGTCGATGGTCAGCTCGCGCAGTGCCGGGTCCCAGGCCCGCACGGTGTAGGTCCGGGTGACCGGCCACTGCTCGCGCGGGTACTCCTCGCGGATCCGCGCCAGGTCGAACGGCTCCGCGTAGTCGACGCCCGCGGGCGCGAACAGCACCTTGACGTAGTGGTCGGTGAATTCCGTGGCGTCGAAGTCCTCCAGCCCCTCGCCGCCGAGGACCAGGCGCACCATGTGCGGCGTGATCCGCTCGGTGCGCAGAACCCGCGTCTCGCGGACGCGCGGCGTCCTGCGGATCGGCTGGTCGGTCATGGGGTCCCCCCTGGTCATGCTGTCAGGTCGATCAGTTGGTTAGGCTCACCTAAGTTAGCAGGTCGGGTGGCCGGGCGGGAGACCCGCACCGCCGGCCGGCGCCGGCCGCGACACCCCCACCCGGCCGCCTCCCCGAACTCCCCCACGGCCTCGGCCATTCGGCCACTCGACCACAGGACCCGAGCCCGCCTCGGACAGCCACCCGAGGAGCAGTGAGCGGCAGCACGACCGCGCGCACCGGGTGGACGTCACGTCGCCGAGCGGCGGCGACGGTGAATAATCGCTGTTCGATCACCGGAGGGCGGTGATAGACATCCGGCGTGCAAAAGAATCTTGAGTTCCCCGACCTGCTGCGACTGATCGACGAGCAGTCGGCCGCCTTCCGTGCCGTGGTCGCCGCCGCGCCCGGTCTCGACGCGCAGGTTCCGAGCTGCCCCGGGTGGACGCTGGCCGATCTGGTGAAGCACCTGGGTGGGGGAGACCGCTTCTGGGCCGCCATCGTCGGCGCGGGGCCCGCCGACGGGCCGCCGGCCGAGGCCGTCGCCGCGCGCGCCGCGCTGGAGGTGCCGCAGGAGCGGGAGGCCCTGGTGGCCTGGCTGGAAGCGTCGACGCGGCTTCTGCTGGACGCCCTGCGCGCGGCGGGACCGGAGAGCGGCTGCTGGACGTGGTGGCCCGCGTCGCAGTCACCGACGACCGTCGGCGGCGTCGCCCGGCACCGGGTCCAGGAGACCGCGGTGCACACCTACGACGCCCAGCTCGCCGGGGGCGCCCCGCAGCCGCTGTCGGGCGAGCTGACGCTCGACGGTGTGGAGGAGTTCCTGTTCACCGTCTGCGCGACGCCGAGCGCCTGGCCGCACAAGCCCACGGCCTTCGACTTCCACGCCGCCGAGGGCCTCTCCTGGCGCCTCACCGTCGACGGCGACGGCGCCCGCGTCACCCGCGTCCCCGCGCCCACCGCCACGACCGGCGAGGAGCCGGACGCCGCCGGCGCCTCCGTCCACGGCACGGCCAGTGAGCTGGTCCTCTACCTGTACGACCGGATCAAGGCCGAGTCCCTGCGCGTTGACGGGGACGCGGGGCTCCTCGACCTGCTCCGCGCCTGGGAGCCGGAGGAGAAGTAGGACGCGGCGTCCCGGTGGGTGTCACCCCATGACGCCCGCCGGGACGGTTTCCTGAGCGGCCTCCGCCCGGTGGCGAACCCGAACGCGTCGCCGCCCTCCCCACGAACGGTCCTTCCGACGTCCTCGCCCTCGACGAGCGCGAGGACGTGCTCCGTTCCACCGAATCCGCCCTCGGCCTGACCCGGGCGGTACCCACCCGCGGGGCAAGCCCGACCGTCCGGTCGCACGGCGGGCCGATGACGGACACGCGGCACCCTCGCGCGTTCCGACCGGCCGACCGGGTGACGCCGACCGGGTGCCGGTCGCGGATCGGGGGGCGCGTCCGGGGGCGGGGTGGCAGAGTGGGCGCGGCATGATCCGGATGCGTGGGGACGGCCTGGATGGATGGGATGCACGGCCGTGACCTCGGGACCACGGCCCCGAGCGGACCCGGCGGACCCCGCTCCGCCGGAGGCGGTCTGCGGTCACGGCTCCGGGCGCCCAGTGTCGCCGGACAGGTGTTCCTCTGGATGCTGGTCGTGGTGGTGCTGCTCGTCGCCGCCGCGCTGGCGGCACTGATCCTGCAGGCCCGCAGCTACGCCACGCGTGACGCGGAGCACCGGACGCGTGCCGCGGCCATCGCCCTGGCGCACGTCCCGACGGTCCTGGACGCCATGGACAGCGCCGATCCGACCGCAGTGCTGCAACCGCTGGCCGTGGCGGTGAGGAACAGCACCGGTTTCGACTACGTCGTGTTCGCCGGCCCCGACGGCACCCGCTACGCCTCCACCGACCACCCCGAGCTGATCGGTCAGCCCGTCTACGGCCCCTTGCAGGAGGAGCTGAAGGGCCCGGTCACCCTGACGATGAACAACCCGCTGTCGCACGACATGGAGTCGAGCGCGCCGGTCACCAGGCCGGACGGTTCGGTGGCGGGCCTGGTCCAGGTGGGCTACTACGTCGAGAGCGCGCTCGGCGCGGTGGGCGGACAGCTGCCGCTGCTGCTCGGGGGCGCGGCCGCCGCGCTCGTGGCGGGCACGGCCGGGGCGGTGCTGGTGCGACGCCGGCTGCGCCACCAGACGCGGGGCCTGGGCCCGGCCGAGATGACGCGGATGTACGAGCACCACGACGCGGTGCTGCACGCCGTTCGCGAGGGCGTGCTGATCATCGGTGAGGACGGGCGGGTGGTGCTGGCGAACGACGAGGCCCGGCGGCTGCTGGAGCTGCGGCCCGGGGTCGAGGAGCGGCCGGTGGCCGAGCTGGGGCTCGATCCGGGGTTGGCCGAGCTGCTGGCGTCGGGGCGGTCCGCCACCGACGAGGTCCACCGGGCCGCGGGGCGCCTGCTCGCCGTCAACGTCCGCTCGACCGCGCCGTTCGGCGGCGGCGCCGGCAGCGTCGCCACGATCCGGGACACCACCGAGCTGCGGGCGCTGGCCGGGCAGGCCGAGGCGGCGCAGGCCCGCCTGCGGCTGCTGTACGACGCGGGGCTCCGGGTGGGCACCACCCTGGACGTGGTGCAGACCGCGCAGGAACTGACCGAGGTGGCGGTGCCGCGGTTCGCGGACTTCGCCACGGTGGAGCTCGCCGAGGCGGTCCTGCAGGGGGACGAACCGGTGCCGGGTCCGGGCACCGCCGACGGTCCGCAGGTCCGCCGGGTGGCCGTGGGCGGCGTCCGCGAGGACCCGTCCTTCCGCCCGGTGGGCGCGCGGAACGACCCGCCGCCCGGCACACCGGAGGCCACCGCCCTGGCGACGGGTCAGGCCACCCTGGTGACCGACCTGCGTCGGTCCCGGGCCTGGCGGGACGCCGACCCGGCGACCGCCGACCGGATGCTCGCCTCCGGGGTCCACTCGCTGATCTCCGCGCCGCTCACGGCACGCGGCCTGACCCTGGGCACGGTCACCTTCTGGCGCGCGCGGGAGTCCGACGCCTTCGAGGACGAGGACGTCGCCGTCGCCGAGGAACTCGTCGCCCGCACCGCCGTGTGCCTCGACAACGCCCGCCGCTACACCCGCGAACACCGGCTGGCCGAGGCGTTGCAGCGCAGCCTGCTGCCCCGCAACGTGCCCGAACAGAGCGCGGTCGACGTCGCCTACCGCTACCGGCCGGCCCGGCAGGGGGTCGGCGGGGACTGGTTCGACGTCCTCCCCCTGCCCGGCTTCCGGGTGGCGCTGGTCGTCGGCGACGTCGTCGGCCACGGCCTGCACGCCGCGGCCACGATGGGCAGGCTCCGCACCGCCGTCCTCAACTTCTCCGCCCTCGACCTGCCGCCGGACGAACTGCTCGCCCGCCTGGACGAACTGGTCACCCGGCTCGACCAGAACGAGGCGGCCCCGGCGGACGGTGACGGCGGCGACGGGAGCGAGGACGCCGAGCGCGCGGTCACCGGCGCCACCTGCCTGTACGCGATCTACGACCCCGCCTCCGGAACCTGCGCCATGGCCCGGGCCGACCACCCGCCGCCCGCGCTGATCCTGCCCGACGGCCGGGTGGAGATCGTCGACCTGCCCGCCGGCCCGCTCCTCGGTGTGGGCGGTCTGCCCTTCGAGACCACCGAGCTCCAGCTGGCACCCGGCACCACGGTGGCCCTCTACACCGACGGCCTCGTCACCGGCCGGGACCGCGACCTGGACAACGGGCTCACCGCGCTGCGCCGCGCCATGGCGAGCGCCCGGGCCGAGGGCGACGGATCCCCGGAGGACACCTGCCGGGCCGTGTTCGACGCGCTGGTGCCGCCGCACCCCCGCGACGACATCGCCCTCCTCGTCGCCCGCACACGGCTGCTCGAACCCGACCAGGTGGCCACCTGGGACGTGCCGTACGACTTCGCCGCCGTCTCCGGCATCCGCCGGGCGTGCGCCGACCAGCTGACCGTCTGGGGCCTGGAGGAACTGAGCTTCACCACCGAACTGATCCTCAGCGAACTGATCACCAACGCCATCCGCTACGGCGCCGAACCGGTCCGCGTCCGCATGCTGCGCGACACCAGCCTGGTCTGCGAGGTCTCCGACGGGAGCAGCACCGCCCCGCACCTGCGCTACGCGGCCACGACGGACGAGGGCGGGCGGGGGCTGTTCCTGGTGGCCCAGACGGCCGAGCGCTGGGGAACCCGGTACACGGCCCGGGGCAAGGTCATCTGGTCCGAGCAGACGCTGACCGCCCCCGAGTTCCAGTTCGAGGCGATGGTGCTGTAAACCCGGGACGTGTGAGCCCCGGGACGTGTGAGCCCCGGACCCCACCGGCGGGGTCATCGCCGACGTCCACTCGGGTCCCCCTCACCCGGTTGCGCGAGCGTGACGAGGACCCGCGGCGCGCCGCCACCGCGGCCGCCGCGCCCCTTGCGGCGGCGTCGTGGGGGTCACGGCCGTCGGACGGGCCCGACCGTCAGCCGCGCCGGCGGGGCGGGAGCGGCAGGAAGGAGCTGGTGCGGGCGGTGTACTCGGCCCAGCCTGGACGCCGCTGGGCCGCCATCTGGCGCTCCAGCAGGGGCTTGCCGCTGCCGAAGGCCAGCAGCCAGGTCATCAGCAGCACGCTGGGCAGGAACGTGAGCGCGGCCGGCTGGTGGGCGCTCAGCAGGTACAGCCCCCACCAGACGCAGGCGTCGCCGAAGTAGTTCGGGTGCCGGGTGTAGCGCCACAGGCCGCGGTCCATCACCTGACCCCGGTTGGCGGGGTCCTTCTTGAAACGGGCGAGTTGCCAGTCGCCGACGCCCTCGAAGAACAGCCCGACCGCCCACACCGCGACCCCGGCGGTGTCGAGCGGGCCGAGGCGGTCGGGCAGGTACAGGGTGAACTGGACCGGCAGCGACACGAACCAGACCAGACCGGCCTGCAGGAGGTAGACCTTCCGCAGGGCGTAGCGGGTACGAGCCGGGCCCTCGGGCGCTCGGGAGAGCATCCGGGCGTAGCGGGGGTCCTCGCCGGCGCCGCGGGAGCGCCACCAGATGTGCGCGGACAGCCGCACGCCCCAGACGGCCACCAGGGCGGTGGCCAGCAGGCGGCGGGCCGGGTCGCCGTGGCCGGCGGAGAGGGCGTAGCCGGTCACCGCGACGGCCGTGAAAGCGAGGCCCCAGGCGATGTCCACGACGCGGTGGCGCCCGAGCCGGGCGCCCCGCGCGAACGCCAGCAGCAGCACGACGAGTGCGACGGCGGCCGTGACGGCCAGGCCGACCAGGAAGGCGCCGGTGTTCACGCGGGCTCCAGGTGCCGGCCGGCGGGGCGGACGGCCGGGGTGCGGGCGGCGGTGCGGCCTCCGGGGCGGACGGTGTCGGGTCCGGTGTGGACGGCGTCGGGTCCGGTGTGGACGGCGTCGGGTCCGAGGTCCTCGGCCAGGCCGGTGGACCGCCCGGGCGGGCGCATGGTCGCGTCGGGAACGACGGAGGTCCCGGAGCCGTCCCGGGCCGTCGCCCGGAACGGGCGGGGCCCGCCGCGCGGACCGGAGAACAGCGGGCCGAGCACGGCGGCGCGGGTCACCGGTCCACCTGCCCTCGGGTCAGCAGCAGTTGGTGGACGTCGAGGTATCCGGATCGGAAGCCGGCCTCGGAGTAGGCGAGGTACAGCTCCCACGTCCGGCGGAAGACCTCGTCGAAGCCGAGCGCCGTCACCTCCTCGGCGCGCCCGACGAACCGTTCGCGCCACAGCCGCAACGTCTGGGCGTAGTGCGGACCGTACGCCTCGGTGTCGACCACCCGCAGGCCGCCGTGCCGTCCGGCGTTCTCCTCGATGGCGCGCAGGGAGGGGATCTGTCCGCCCGGGAAGATGTACTTGAGGATCCAGGTGTGCGTGCCGCTACTGGCGAGCATCCGCGCGTGCGGCATGGTGATGGCCTGCAGCGCGACCCGCCCACCGGGGGCGAGCACCCGGTCCAGGGTGGCGAAGTAGGCCGGCCAGAACGGACGCCCGACCGCCTCGATCATCTCCACGCTGACCACCGCGTCGTAACCGCCTTGCGCCGAGCGGTAGTCGCACAGCCGAACGTCGACCCGGTCGGCGAAGCCGGCGGCGGCGATCCGGCGGCGGGCCAGGGTCAGCTGCTCCTCGGAGAGGGTCAGACTGACCACCGTCGCGCCCCGGGCGGCGGCGCGCAGCGCCAACTCGCCCCAGCCGGTGCCGATCTCCAGCACGCGGGTGCCCGCGCGGACTCCGGCGAGGTCGAGCAGCCGGTCGATCTTGCGGTGCTGCGCCGCCGCCAGCCCGTCCTGGGACGCGGCCGGCGAGCCGTCGGCGCGGGTGGGGAAGACGGCCGAGGAGTAGGAGAGGGTCGGGTCGAGGAACAGCGCGAAGAGCTCGTTCGACAGGTCGTAGTGCCGGTGGATGTTGCGACGGGCGTTACCGGTGGTCGGCAGTTCGCCGAGCGGAGTCCGGCGGACGGCCAGGCGGCGCAGCCAGGACGTGCCGGCCGGGATCAGCTGCTCCGGGGAGGCGGCCAGGGCGGTCAGCAGCGCGACCGGGTCCGGGCTGTCCCAGTCGCACGCCTGGTACGCCTCGCCGAAGCCGATGAGGCCGCTCGCCCCGACCCGCCGGAAGAAGTCCGCGGGACGGTGCAGGGTCAGGACGGGTGCTCCGGGCCGGGCGTGCCGGACGGCCGGGCGGTCCGGGCGCTCGACCCGGATGCCGAGCCGGACGGCCGCCCGGTGCAACAGCCGCTCCGCGACAGCGGCCCGCAGCCGGCCGTCCGGCACACCGGCGACGTCCGGCCAGCGGTTCGGGTCGACGGTGGGTGCCGGCGGGGCGGTGAGGTCGAGCCGGGGGGTCATACGACGGACTCCTCGTACGGGGTTTCGGACAGGGACGGACACCTGGACGGAGCGTGCGGCCCGACGACACCGCCGGGCCGCGGATGGACGGGCAGGCCGCGAAGCCACAGCCGGACGCCCCGGTACCGGATGTGGGCGCTGACCGCGAGCGTGGACAGCGGGTGGCGGAGCGCCGCACGCAGAAGGCCGAGGGCGCCGGCGGGCCGGGCCCGGCCCCGGACGGTGGCGGTGAACGGCCGTCCTCCGCCGAGTTCCAGAGCGACCGTCAGGTCCAGGCGGTCGTCGGGCTCGGGCAGCCGCATCCGGTAGCGGCCGGCCACCGGGAAGAACGGGGACACGTAGAACTCCTTGCGTGCCTCGGCGGTGCCGTCCGCCCCGGGCCTCAGCAGGTAGCGGTGGCTGCCGCCATAGGTGTTGCGCACCTCGGCGACGGTGCACAGCGGCCGGCCGTCGACGTCCCGGCACCAGTACACGGTCAGCGGGTTGAACACGTACCCGAGCACCCGCGCCTGGGTGAGCATCAGGACGCTGCCGCCGGTCAGGTCGGTGCCGTGCGCGGCGAGGAAGTCCGCGAGCTCACGGCGGAGCTCCTCCCCGCGGCGGAACCGGGCGAGCGGGCGCAGCCACCGGGGCACCGCGGGCATCCGGTCGAGGTCGACCAGCCAGAGGTAGCCGCGGTGGCGGAAGGCGTCGCGCAGCGGCGCGGTGCGCACATGGGTAGTCACGTACGGGTAGAGCACTGCGCCCCAGGGACCGGGGAGGGTACGGCGGGCGGGCACGACAGCGGGCGCGGTCATCGCGCCCCCACCCCGAGCAGGGTTCGGGCCGCCCGAACGCCGGACCGGCAGCCGTCCTCGTGGAAGCCCCAGCCGTGGTAGGCCCCGGCGAACGCGGTGCGGCCGGTGGAGAGTTCGGGCAGCCGGCGCTGCGCCGCGACCGTCTCGGCGGTGTACACGGGGTGTTCGTAGACCGTGCGGGACACCACCGCGTGCGCGGGCGGCGCGGTCGCCCGGTCCTCGTTCAGCGTGACCAGGTAGTCGTCGGGGGTGCGAAGCCGCAGCAGCCGGTTGAGGTGGTACGTGACCCGGACCCGGTCGGCCGGTCCGTAGCAGGTCGGCATCCGGTAGTTCCACGAGGCGCGTGCCCAGGGAGCGCGCGGCAGCACGGAGGCGTCACGGTGCAGGACGGTGGGGTTGCGGGAGTAGCGGAAGGCGCCGAGCACCTCGCGCTCCGCGGGGCTCGGGTCGGCCAGCAACCGCAGCGCCTGGTCGGCGTGGGTGGCGATCACCACCGCCTCGGCGTCCGTGGTCCGCCCGTCGGCGGTCGTCAGGGCCACGCCGTCCGGGTGGCGCCGCACCCGTCGGACCGGGGCGAGGCGGTGGATGGTACCGAGACGCTCGGCGATCCGTTGCACGTAGGTCCGGGAACCGCCCACCACGGTCTTCCAGGTCGGTGAGCCGGTGACCGACAGCATCCCGTGGTTGTCGAGGAAGGTGAACAGGTAGCGGGCCGGGTAGTCGCCGGCCAGGTCCGGCGCGCACGACCACACCGCGGACACCACCGGGGTCATGTAGTGGCCGACGAAGTAGCGGCTGAAGCTCTCGGCGGTCAGGAACTCGCGCAGGCTCGGGTCGCCCGCTCCCGGGTCGGCGAGCAGCGCCCTGGCCCGGCGGTGGAACCGCGGCACATCGGCCAGCATGGCCAGGTAGCTGCCGCGCAGCAGCGCGGACGGCCGCGCCACCAGCCCGGCCGGTCCGCGCGCGCCCGCGTACTCCAGGCCGCACCCGTCGCAGTGCACGGACATGCTCATCTCGCTGTCCTGGGTGCGTACGCCCAACTCCCGGAACAGTCGGACCAGGTGCGGGTAGGTCCGCTCGTTGTGCACCAGGAATCCGGTGTCCAGGGCGAGTTCCCGCCCGTCGGGGCCGGGCGCGGCCTGGGTGTGGGCGTGGCCGCCCAGACGGTCGTCCGCCTCGAACAGCACCACCTCGGCACCGGCCCGGCCGAGTTCGTACGCCGCGGTCAGACCCGCGACCCCGGCCCCGACCACGGCGACCGGCCGACCGCGTCCGGGCCGTAGCGGAGGGTGCGCGAGGGAGCTGACGCGTTGGGAGACGGGCATCATCACGGGGGCCTCTCTGACCGGGACCGCGGTGCGGTCGACCACGGCGTGCACCACCCATTCGGAGTGCGGCCCGCCGCGGATTGGCCACCGGCCCGGTTCTCCGGGCGGGCCGGGCGGCGCGACCACGCCGTCGACCGCCGTGGACCGCCGTGGACCGCCGTCGCCGTGCCCCCGGCCCTGGGCGGGAGCGGGTTCAGCCCCGGCTTCCCCGTCCGGCGGCGGCACGGGCCCGGCCGGTGATGTTGCGGGCCATGTCGCCGAACACCACGGAGTGGAACGGCACGAGCGACCACCAGTAGGCGTGGCCGGCCAGCCCGTGCGGGTGGAAGAGGGCGCGCTGGCGGTAGTGCGTTCCGCCGGCGCCGTTCGGTGCCACGGAGAGTTCGAGCCAGGCGAGGCCGGGCAGGCGCATCTCGGCGCGCAGCCGCAGCAGCCGTCCGGGGTCGATCTCCTCGACCCGCCAGAAGTCGAGCGGGTCACCGACCCGCAGCCGGGCCGGGTCGCGCCGGCCCCGACGCAGCCCGATGCCGCCGGCCAGGCGGTCGAGCCGGCCGCGCAGTTCCCACGCGAGCGGGAAGGAGTACCAGCCGTTGTCGCCGCCGATCCCCTCGACGACCCGCCAGACGTCCTGCGGGGCGGTGTCCGTGTCGAGCTCCTTGACGTCCTGGTAGAGGCTTCCGCCGGCCCAGTCGGGGTCGGTGGGAAGCGGGTCGCTGGGGGCGCCGGGGAGACTGGCCGAGGACCAGTGGGTGGAGACCTCGGCGTCGCGGATCCGGCGCAGCGCGAGGGCGACCGCCCGGTCGAAGCCGGTCGCGCCGTCCGGCGGGTCGGGCGACCACCTGACGATGTCGTGCTCGGTGCAGACCACCTCGTGCCGCAGCGACTCGACCAGCGGCCGGGCGATGGAGTTCGGCACCGGGGTGACGAGCCCGATCCAGTGCCCGGAGAGCCAGGGGGTGAGGGCCGGGGTGGGAAGGATCAGCCGCGGCGGCAGCCCGGCCACCCGGGCGTAGCGCTGCATCATCTGCCGGTAGGTCAGCACGTCGGGGCCTCCGAGGTCGAAGCTCCGGTTCACGTCGGCCGGCAGGCCGGCGACGGCGACCAGGTGACGCAGCACGTCCCGGACCGCGATCGGCTGGATGCGGGTGTTCACCCAGCGCGGGGTGACCATCACGGGCAGCCGTTCGGTCAGGTACCGGAGCATCTCGAAGGAGGCCGAGCCGGAGCCGATGATCACCGCTGCCCGGAGCTCGGCGGTGGGCACGCCGCTGTCGCGCAGCTGCCGCCCGACCTCGGCGCGCGAGCGCAGGTGCGGCGAGAGCCGGGACGCGGGGACGCCGCGGGGGACGAGCCCGCCGAGGTAGACGATCCGGCGCACCCCGGCCTCGCGGGCGGCGGCGCCGAAGTCCCGGGCGGCCCGCCGGTCGGTCTCCTCGAAGCCGGGGCCGGTCCCGAGCGAGTGGACCAGGTAGTAGGCGACGTCGGCTCCGCGCAGCGCCTCGACGAGCGTCTCGGGCCGGGTGACGTCGCCCTTCGCGGTCTCCACCCGGGGCCGCCAGGGCTGGTCGCGCAGCCGGCCCGGGTCGCGGGCCAGGCAGCGCACCCGGTGCCCGGCGGCGAGCAGTTCGGGCACCAGACGGCCGCCGATGTAGCCGGTGGCGCCGGTGACCAGGCAGGTGAGCGGTGCGGGCATGGCGGCCTCCCGGTCGGTGATGGGCTCGGGCGGTACGGAGTCCGAGCGACGGCCCCCGGCGCGAGCGGCCGCGCCGGGTGGTCGGCCTGGCACCCGTCCCGGTGCCGGTCGTGGTGGTCGCGATGGACGGCCCGCGGGACGGGACTGTCGTGCGGTCTCGCGACTACCCCGTCCTTCGGAGCCGACCCGTGCACCGGATCGCCCCGGTTTCGGACGCGGCCGGAAAACGATGCACAATGGGTGCGAGTCGCCCGGCCGGCCGGAACGCCGCACCGTGGACCCCGTGACCACGAGCACCCGCGCACGCCCCGCCCCACGACCCGCCCCACGGCCCGCAGCCGACCCGGCGGACCCGGCGGACCCGGCCGAGCTGATGGCCCTGGTCGCGGCGCACGGCGACACGGACGCGTTCGCCGCGCTGTACGCGACGCTCGCCCCGCCCGTGTACGGCGTCGCGCTGCGCACGCTGCGCAGTCCGTCGCACGCGGAGGAGGTGACCCAGGAGGTCATGCTGGAGGTCTGGCGCACCGCCGCCGCGTACCGGCCCGAGCGGGGCAGTGTGCTCGCCTGGACGCTCACCCTCGGCCACCGCCGCGCGGTCGACCGCGTCCGGTCGACCCAGGCGGCCGGCGACCGCGAGGTCCGGGCCGCCCTGCGCGAGCGGCCCGTCGGCGAGTCGGTGGCCGACCAGGCGGAGCGGCTCCTCGACGTCCAGCGGGTCCGGCGCGCCCTCGCCCGGCTCAGCCGGCCCCAGCGCGAATCGCTGGTCCTCGCCTACTACGGCGGCTACTCGCAGCGGGAGATCGCGCAGTCCCTGGGGCTCCCGCTCGGTACCGTGAAGACCCGCATGCGCGACGGCCTCCGCCGGCTGCGCTCCGCGCTCGACGACCACGAGCCGGCGGGGCCGGCGGGACGGGCGGCGGCACGGACGCCGTAGGGAGGCACCGGTGGCAGTGGAGGCATCCGTGAAGGGGGACCGTGCCATGGGTTCGGGCCCGGTCGAGGCCCGGACGGCCCCGGGCGCCGCGCGGACGCCCCCGCGGGACGACCGGGCGGTGGGGGGCGACACGCGGGCCGTCCGGGCGGACGGCTTCGTCGAGGGCGCGGGCATGCCGACGGGCGCCGTCGCCCGGCACCTCGGAGTCTCCCCCACCACGATCCGCTCCTGGGAGCGGCGCTACGGCGTCGGCCCCTCCGACCGCCGGCCCGGCCGCCACCGCCGGTGGGGCCCGGCCGACATCGCCGTCCTGGAGGCCATGTGCCGCCTGACCGCGCGCGGCGTCCCGCCCGCCGAGGCCGCCAGAACGGTGCTCGCCGCCGGGGGCCGCCCGCCCGTCCCTCCGGCACCGGCGGCGAACGACGCGGTGGGAGAGGCGGCGGGCGAGCCGCGGGGCGGAGGGCCGGGCGGCGGCCGCGCGCTGCACGTCGGCTCCGTCCGCCCCGAGTGCCGGGGCCTGGCCCGGGCCGCCGTCCGGCTGGACGCCCCCGAGGTCGCCCGCATCCTCCACGACGCCGTCACCGCGCTCGGCACCATCGAAGCCTGGACCGAGGTGATGCTGCCGGCGCTCCGCGCGGTCGGCCGCAAGTGGGCCTCGGACGGCGAGCAGTACGTCGAGGTCGAACACCTCCTCTCCTGGCACGTCTCCACCGCCCTGCGGACCACCGCCGTCCGCCCCACCGCCCTGCGGGCCGTCCCGCCCGTGCTGCTCGCGGCCATGCCAGCCGAGCAGCACACCCTGCCGCTGGACGCCGTCGCCGCGGGGCTCACCGAGCGCACCCTGCCGTTCCGGATGCTCGGCGCGGCCGTCCCGCCCCGCGCGCTGCTGGACGCCGTCCGCCGGACCGGCCCGAGTGCCGTGATGCTCTGGTCCCAGAGCCCCGAGACCAGCGAGCCCGAGCTGGTCCGGGAGGTCGTCCGCACCGCCTGGGGCGCCCGCGGCTCCCGCGGCCACGCCCTCGTCCTCGCCGCCGGCCCCGGCTGGCGCCGCACCGACCGCCTGGAGGGCACCGCGGGCCCGCGCACCCTGCTCAGCGCCCTCGACCTCCTCGAACGGACGGTGACCGCCTGACCGCCGGACCGCCTGACCGCCTGCCCCCGTCAGGCGGTCGGCGTTGGGCTCGGACCGTCCGGGAGCCGGGGACGGGACCGTGCCGCACCGCGCCGAGCGGCGTCGCGGGGTGCGTCCCGCCGCATGCGGAGCGACCGTCGACAACGCGGGCACCCGGGCGGCCGGAGGTGTCCTACGCTCCCGGACGAGCCCTCAGGCCACGGCCGCGAAAGGTGTTCTGCGGCGCCTTCGACTCCGCCCACGCCCGCGCGAAGGGACGCCCCACCGCGGTCAGGTGCCAGAGGTCCCGGCCCTCGGCGGCCTCCCGCGCCGCGTCCGGACCGGTCTCCAGCCTCTCGACGTAGCCGTCGGCCACGAGGTTGCGCAGACACTGCCGATGGGCGGCAGGGTGCGCGAAGCAGGTGCCGAAATGCTGCGCGAAGAGGGAGAGGAACAGCGTCTCCGTACCGGTGTAGCGCCCCGACTCCCACGCCAGCCGGGCCTTGACCACGCGAAGGTCCTGGGAGGTGATCTGCCCGAGGGTGTGCATCCGGTGGTGGGCGGAGCAGGCGCTCAGGAGGTTCCCGAACACGTCCGGGCCGCCCTTGGCGTGGTCGATGATGTGACAGCGGTCCTGAGCGGGGAACCGGCAGCCCTGAAACGGGCAGGCGAAGCCGACTTCGAGATCGAGGTCGCGCCCGAGGCGCTCGGGAAGATCCGGACGGTCACTCATGTCCCCATACTGTCACCCGGGTTGGTGATCGATCGCCGGGACGGTCACAGCGCGTCGTGGAACCGCACCGGCAGGCTCGCCAGCCCCCTCAGCAGGGTGCTCGGCCGCCGGACGAGGTCGGCCGGGTCGGTGTCGAGGGCGAGGCGGGGGCGGCGCTCGATCAGGGTCCGCAGGGCGACGGCGGCTTCGACCCGGGCGAGGGGGGCGCCGAGGCAGTGGTGGATGCCGTGGCCGAAGGCGAGGTGGCCGGCCGGCTTGCGGCGGATGTCGAACCGGTCCGGGTCGGGGAAGTGGAGCGGGTCGCGGGAGGCCGCGGCCAGGGAGACGAGGACGCTGTCGCCGGCCGGGACGGTGGTGTCGCCGATCCGGACCGGCTCCTTGGCGAAGCGGAAGGCCGCGGCCCCCACCGGGCCGTCGTGGCGCAGGGTCTCCTCGATCGCGCTGTCGACGAGGCCCGGGTCGGAGCGCAGCGCGGCGAGCTGCTCGGGGTGGGTGAGCAGGGACAGCACCGTCCCCGAGATGAGGTTGACGGTGGTCTCGTGCCCCGCGACGAGGAGCAGGAAGGCCATCCCGAGCAGCTCCTCGGCGGAGAGCCCGTCGGCGGCCGGGGCGACGAGCGCGCTGAGCAGGTCCTCACGCGGGTCGGCCCGGCGTTCCTCGATGAGGGTCGTGAGGCGCGCGGTCATGGCGACGGACGCCTCGCCGACGGCCTCCGGCGAGCTGGGCGTGACCAGTTCGGTGGACCAGGCCCGGAATCCGGCGCGGTCCGCCTCCGGTACGCCGAGCAGTTCGCAGATGACGGTCATCGGCAGGGGCAGCGCGTAGGAGGCGACGAGGTCCGCGGTACCCGCGGCGGGCAGGGCGTCGACCAGGGTGTCGGCGATCTCCTGGACGCGGGGGCGCAGCGCCCGGATCCGGCCGGCCGTGAATTCGGCGGCGACGAGTGTGCGCAGCCGGGTGTGCTGGGGCGGGTCGCTCTGGAGCATGTTGACCCCGAGGGCGTGGCCGCCGTCGTCGGTCCATGTGGCGGAGTGGCGGATGTCGTTGCTCAGCCGGGGATCGGTGAGGGCGGCGCGGACCTCGTCGCGGGCGACGACGAGCCAGGCTTCGCCGGATCCCGGCAGGAGGATCCGGTGGACCGGCCCCTTCTCGCGCAGTGCCGCGTAGGCGGGGTAGGGGTCGACGGTGACGTCGATTCCCGAGGGAGAGAGTTCCTGGAGCGTCGGAGCCGGCATGGATACCTCCTGGAAAACGGGGAGTGCTCCCCGGTTGATGGATCCGACCCTACCAAACCGGGGACACTTCCCCACTTCCAGGTGCTCGCTCAGCGCGCCAGCAGGCTCCGGACCGCCTCCGTGATCTCCTCGGGAGCCTCCTCCGCCATGAAGTGCCCCGCCCGGGTCAGCCGGTGGTCGAGGTCCGGCGCCCACGCCCGCCACACCGCGGCGGCGTCGTAGCCCAGCCGCGCTCCCCAGTCCTGCTGGACCACCGTCACCGGCATGGCCAGCTGCGACCCGGCGTCCAGGTCAGCCTGGTCGTGCACGACGTCGATGCCGGCCGACGCCCGGTAGTCCGCGACGATCGACGGCACCGCCGCCGCGCTCGCCCGCAGGTACTCGGCCCGCACCTCCGCCGGCAGGGCGGCCGGGTCCCCGGCCCAGGCGTCGAGGAACGAACCGAAGAAGGCGTCCGCGCTGTTGGCGATCATCGTCTCGGGCAGGCCCGGCGGCTGCGCCATCAGGAAGAGGTGGTAGCCGACCGCCGCCGGCACGCCCCGCAGGACGTCCCACATGTCGAGCGTCGGCACGACGTCGAGCATCCCCAGGTGCGTGACGGTCTCCGGGTGGTCCAGCCCCGCCCGGAACGCGACCAGCGCGCCCCGGTCGTGGCCGACCAGGGCGAAGCGCTCGTGCCCGAGCGCCGCCGACAGGGCCACGACGTCGGCGGCCATGGTGCGCTTGGCGTACGACTCCGGGTCGGTGCCCGCCGGCTTGTCGCTGGCACCGTAGCCCCGAAGGTCCGGACAGATCACCGTGTGCTCGCCGGCGAGCCGCTCGGCGACGTGCCGCCACATCAGGTGGGTCTGGGGGAAGCCGTGCAGCAGCACGACCGGGCTGCCGCTGCCGCCGACGGCGGCGGCCAGCTCCACGCCGTTCGCACCGGGCAGGCGTACGAGGTCGAAGCCGGGAACAGTGGGCGTCATGGGAAGACCGTCCTCTCGGGTCGGGAAGTGACCGGGCCGGCGCGGACCGGTCGGAAGGTGACCGGGCCGGCGCGGACCGGCCGGGGGTGACCGGGCCAGCCTGGACGACGTCGATCAGCAACGGATCAGTACGGTTGGGCGCGGCCCGCTCCGGCACGGAGGATGGGGGCATGCGAATAGACGTGCTGGGTACCGTGCGGGCCCTCCGCGACGACGGGAGCCCCGTCGACCTGGGCGGGCCCCGCCACCGGGAGGTGCTCGCCCGGCTCGTCGCCGCCGAGGGACGGATGGTCACCACCGACACCCTGGTCGACGACCTGTGGACCGACCCCCCGGCCCGCGCCGTCGGCGCCCTGCGCACGTTCGTCGCCGCGCTGCGCCGCGCCCTCGAACCCGACCGGCCGCCCCGCACCCCACCGCGCGTGCTCGTCACCGAAGGCCCCGGCTACGCGCTGCGCCTGCCGCGCGAGGACGTGGACGTCCACCGGTTCCAGGACGCCCTGGTCCGTGCCCGGCGCGACCCCCACGCCGTGCCCGGCCTCGACGCGGCGCTCGCCGCCTGGCGCGGGCCCGCCTACGCCGACGTGACCGACGCCGCGTGGGCGCGGCGCGAACGGACCCGCTTGGAGGAATGGCGGCTGGAGGCGGTCGAGCTGCGCGCCCGCGCCGCCCTCGACTCCGGCGAAGGAGCCGGCCTCGTCGCCGAACTGGGCGCCCACGTCGCCGAACACCCCTGGCGCGAGCCGGCCTGGGGACTTCTCGCCCGCGCACTGCACCAAGCGGGCCGCCGGGCCGACGCGCTGGCCGCCCTGCGCCGCGCCCGCGCGATGCTCGTGGACCGGCTCGGACTGGACCCCGGCCCCGAACTCCGGCGCCTGGAAGAGGACTTCCTCCGCGAGTCGGCTCCCCCGGAATGCGCCGGCACCGTGTGGCACGGCCCCGGCGTACCGCTCGGCCCGCGCACCACCGTGGACCTGGCCCGCACCCTCGCACTGGCGGGTGGCGAGGCCCTCGTCCGCTCGCGACGCGACCGCCTCGCCGCGATCCGGGCCGCACAGCGCACGGGAGACCTCCGGTTGACCGCCCGGATCATCGGCGCCTACGACGTACCCGCCCTCTGGAGCCGGGCCGACGACCCCGGACAGTCCCGCGCCGTCGTCGCGGCCGCCGAGCACACCCTCACCGCACTGGGCCCCGACGGCCCCGCCGACCTGCGCGCCCGCCTCCTGGCCACGATCGCCGTCGAGAGCCGCGGCGCCGACCTCTCCGGGGCCGAGCGGGAGCGCGCGCTGAGGGCGGCCCGGCAGGCCGAGGCACTGGCACGGGACCTGGCCGATCCCGCCGTACTGGCGTTCGCCCTCAACGGGGTGTTCCTGCAGACCTTCACCCGCTGCGGGCTCGCCCCCGCACGGGACCGCATCGGCACCGAGATCCTCGACCTCGCCACCCGCCACGAGCTGCCGACCTTCGCCGTCCTCGGACGACTCGTCCGCCTGCAGAGCGCCTCCGCCCTCGGCGACCTCGACACCGCGGCCGCGCACGCCGAAGCCGCCGAACGGCTCGCCGCCACCACCGAGGCGCCCCTCGTCCCCGTCCTCACCGCGTGGCTGCGGGCCCGGACCACGGCCACCCGCAGCACCGAACCCGGCGGACCGGGCGCCGCCGCGGCCGCGCAGCAGTACCGCGCCGCCGACGACGCCCTGCGGACGGCCGGCATGCCGGGGCTGCACCGCGGCCTGCTCGCGCTCGCACTCCTGGGGCTGCGCCTGCTGAACGACCGGCCCGCGCCCACCGACCCGCGCCTGGACTGGGGCCCGTACCGGCCGTGGGCGCACCCCCTGGTGCTGCTCGCCCAGAACCGGGTCGAACAGGCCCGCGCCGCGCTCGCCGCGGTGCCCGAACCCCCGCGCGACCACCTGCAGGAGGCCCTCTGGTGCCTGACCGCCCGCGCCGCCGCGCGGCTGGGCGAGCCCACGGCCGCCGCGCGCGCCGAGGCCGCCCTGCGCGACGCCCCTGCGGAACACGCCGGCGCCGCGAGCGGAATGCTGACCCTCGGCCCGGTGGCGCGGTACCTGGCGGAAGCACGGGCGTGCGCCGCGGCCGGGTGAGCGACGGCGGTCGGCGACCGGGCCCGCTCAGTCCCCCTGGGACCAGGCGGCAACCGGCAGGGACAGGTAGACGCCGAAGTCGACGAGCCCGGTCGCGGCACGGATGCCCGCGTGCAGCGCGTCCACGCGCTCCTGCCGGTTGGCCGCCCTGGCGGCGAACCACTTCGACCTGATCTCGATCACCACCGGCAGGCCGCTGCGGTCCAGCGGGCCCAGCGGCCGGAAGCGGACCTCGACGTCCCCCGGCCGCAGATCGCCGTCGTACGGCTCCTCGGGGCACTCGACGGCCAGGGACACCAGATGGGGCAGCACCGCGCCCAGTTCGCGCAGACAGGACTCGGGCACGCTGGACGCGTAGGTCACGTCGACAAGTGGCATACCGGCACCCTACGGCCCGCCTGACGGATGGTCACCCGGCGCGTTCGCGGATCCGGAGAGCCGAGGCCGGCCCGCCGCCGGTACGTCACGACGGTTCCGGTGCGGCGGGGCCCCGGCTCGGCCGGGCGAGGGCGGGAACCCGTGGCCCGCGCGGCCCGTTCCGTCTCGCAGAGAACGGGGCGGGGCGGGCACCAATCTGATGTGCCGTCACATAGCCTGGCGCGCAAGCTCGCCGGGCGGTCCGGGCCGCCGATTTCCCCGTTCCGCCGGCACGACCCTGCCTTGTCCAGGGCCCCCACCCGGGCCCCTCATCGCCGAGGAGACGTCATGACCGCTCTCCGCCGCCGCGCCGTCGCGGCCGCCCTCGCTCTCACGGCCGGCCTGACCGCGGCCGCCGCCACCACACCGGCACGGGCACAGGCCGCCGCCCCGGGGCTCGATCGTTTCTACCAGCAGCGCCTCGACTGGCACAGTTGCGTCCAGGGTCCGGAGGACCAGGACGGTGCCGCGCTGGAGCAGGCCGGTGCCCGGTGCGCGGAGGTCACCGTGCCGCTCGACTACGGGAACCCCGGCGGGCGCACCCTCACGCTGGCGCTGTCCCGGATCAGGGCCACCGACACCCGGCACCGGATCGGCACGCTGCTGCTGAACGACGGCGGCCCCGGCAGTCCGACGCTGGGTTCGCCGCCGCGGGTGCACGCCGCGTTGAAGGACACCGCCGCCCGCTTCGACATCGTCGGGCTGGACCAGCGTTTCGTCGGGCGCAGTTCGCCCATCGACTGCGGCTGGCCGGTCGGCTACGGCAGCATCGCCTCCTCCGGGACGAGCCGGGCCTCGTTCGAGCGCCAGGTCGTCACCCAGCGGGATCTCGCGGCCCGGTGTCGTTCGGCGGTCGGGGACCTGCTGCCGTACGCGGGCACCCGCGACGCCGCCCGGGACATGGACGTGGTACGGGGCGCGCTCGGCGAGCGGCGGTTCTCCTTCCTCGGCCTCTCGTACGGCACGTACCTCGGCACGGTGTACACGCAGATGTTCCCGGGCCGGGTCGACCGGATGGTCCTGGACGGCGCGCTGGCCCCGGCGCACGCCGGGCCGGCGCTGCTCCCCCACATGGCGTCGGCGAACGAGCGGGCGTTCGAGGACTGGGCGGACTGGGCGGCGCAGCGCGACGGCACCTACGGGTTGGGCCGCACCCGCGAGGAGGTGGTCGCCGGGGTGCTGCGGACGATCGGGGCGGCCGCTGCGCGCCCGCTCGTCGTCGGCACCGGCGCGGATGCCTTCGAACTCGACGACTCCCGGGTGCCGGTGCCGGTGTTCATGAACCTCGCGGCCGACTCCGACGCGGACCGGGCTGGCCTGGCCGAGCTGGTGGCGTTGCTCGCCGAGGCCGCGGCGGGCCGGCCGGTGACCCCGTCGCCGCAGGTCGCCGGCCTGCTGCGGTTCCTGTTCGGGCCGGAGAGTTCACCGGCGGGCAGCGTCATGCAGGCCATCGTGTGCGCGGACGGTACGGCGCCGCGCGATCCCGAGGACTACTGGCGCCGGATCCAGCGCGACCGCGTGCGGTACCCGCTGTCCGGCCCGCTGCTGAACAACGTCTCGCCGTGCGCTTTCCTGGACGGCCCGCGCGAGGCGCCCACCGAGGTGCGCCGCGACGCGCCGGCGCTGATCCTGTCCGCCACCGGGGACCCGCGCACCACCTACCGGGACGCCGTGACGCTGCGCGGGCTGCTGCCCTCCTCGCGTCTGCTGACCCTCCGGGGCTCCGACCAGCACGGGCTGTACGGGACGTACGGCAACGCGTGCGTGGACGGCGCGGTCAACACCTACCTGGCCGGCGGGCGGCTGCCGGAGGCCGACCTGACCTGCGACAAGCAGTAGCCGACCGGAACGACACCGCACGCGGCCGCGGCCCCGCGGACACGCCCCCGGAGGCGTGTCCGCGAACCCCGCGAGCCTGGGCCGGCTCGGGCCGTTCCGGGCCGGGGACGAAGGCGGACAGCGCGGCGAGGCTGTGGCGCACGGCCCCGCCTCCGCACGGCGCGTTCCGTCAGCGGTTACCCCCCGTGGGCTGGGTCTTCTGGTTGTAGATCTCCTTGCCGTCCGCGTCGTAGGCGTGGACGTAGGCGGTCGGCGGGAAGGAGCTCCCGTTGTGGCCGATGGAGACGGCGGCGGTGTGGACGAACGCGCCGTCCGCCATGACGGCCTGGTACTCCGTCGGGTCGTCGCCGTAGCTGATGGTGATCTTGGCGACGTCCGGCGTGTGGTGCCCGGCGCCCAGCAGGAGGAACTGCCCGGCGCCGGCCGGCGCGCTGAAGCTGTCGAAGAACTCGACCCGGTGGCCGGTGCCCCACAGGCGGTCGTTGATGAACGTCGCGGGGCTGGAGATGCTGGTGCCCTTGTGGCCCTTCGACTCGCACTGCACGTACTGGTCGGCGGAGTTGACGGCGAGGACGACGCCGTCGGTGTCCGAGGAGGCGACGGGGGCGCGGACCGCGATCACCGGGTGGTACTTCGACGCCTCGGCGCCCAGGCAGGAGGCGAGGATTTGGGTGGCGGTCGCGGCGTCGATCGGGGTCGTCGTGGTGCCGGTGACGGTGAAGGCGGCCGGGGGGCGGGGGGAAGCCGACGCGGAGGAGGTGTCCGTGGTGGCCGCTCCCTGGTGTGGCCCGGGCGCGTTCTGTGGCGCCGGCTGGTGTCTTGGCCCTGGTGAGTGCAGCGCGGACGGGAGGGCCAGGCACAGGGCCGCCGCGGTGCAGGCCGCGGTCGTGACCAGGGCGCGCCGGCGGTGGCGGCGCCGGTCGGCGCGTCGGCGGATCTCCGCGGCGGGCAGGGTCGGTGCGGGCATCTGTGTGCCGAGCAGCCGTAGCCGGTCGGCAAGGGTGTCGTGCGTGGGGTCAGACACGGAGCTTTCCTTCCTCGCTGGTCGGGGTCTGGTCGGCGAGTCTGGCCGCGAGCGCGGTCCGGCCGCGGGCGAGGCGGCTCTTGACGGCGCTGACGCTGGCGCCGGTCTCGGCCGCGACCTGCTCGACGGAGAGGTCGCACATGTGGTGCAGCACCAGGGCGCCTCGCTGCGCCTCGGGCAGGTCGCGGAGCGCGGTGACGAGCATCAGGTGCTCCTCGGTGGGCGGCTCGACGGTGGGGGGTTCCTGGCGGTGGTGGCGCCCGGCCAGGTGCAGGCCCCGGGCGAGACGCCGCCACCGGGAGTGTGCCAGCCGCCGGGCCGTGGTCCGGATCCACGCCTCCGGGGCCTCGTCCGGGTCGAAGGTGCGCCTTCGGTCCCATGCGCGGATGAAGGCCTCCTGGACCACGTCCTGTGCTTCGGACCAGTCGCCGGTCAGCGCGTAGAGCTGCCCGGTCAGGCGGGAGAAGGACGCCGCGTAGAACGCGTCGAACTCCTGGGGCGTCATCAAGGGCCTCTCTTCCGGGACTGTCCGTCGGCTCGCGGCACAGGTGATGCGTGAGGGAGCACTCCTCGGCCGCGACGGTGGAGCCGCGCGTCCTGGGCGTAGCCTCCCGGCCTGTACGCACGAGCGCCGTCCCGGGGTCGCACCGGCGGCCTATGACATGGATCACGTGTGCGGGGCGCGACCCGCCGGGCGCCGGGAGGCGTACACGGGGTGCCGGCGTCAACCGGACGCCCGCAGGAAAGGACACGGATTGATGCGCATCCGCCCGATCATGGTCATCACCGCCACCGCCGCGGCCATCGCGACCGCCGGGGGAATGGCCACCGCCGCGACCGGCACCCCCACGGCCACCCCCTCGGTCCAGGTCAAGCCCGCCGAGGCGCCCGCCGCCCCGGCTGCCGCTACGGCCGCCGCCCCGGTGGCGCCCGGCACCGGCGCGGCCGCCGCCCCGAAGACCCTCACCCCGGGCGCTTTCACCGTCACCAGCACCGCGACGACCCCGATCGACCCCGCGACCACCGCGCAGATCCTCGCCTCCTGCCTGGGCGCCGAGGCCCCGCAGTTCCACCCGGTGATCGCGGTCCGCGCTCCCATCGCCTCCTCGGACACCGACGGCGTGGTCCTCGCCGTCAACTCCGCCAAGAAGTACGTGCAGTGCGAGTCGAAGGGCGCCACGGGCACCAGCATGTCCAGCCCCGCGACGTTCATCAACGACCGCCTGTGGGGCACCGGCCACCGGGTCTCGTTCTTCGACAGCTTCAGCTCGCCGGCCGGCGCCGGGAAGTTCCTCTCGGTGGGCGCCGGGCACTACACGTCCGACGTCGCCAAGGTCACCATCAGCTACGGTGACGAGGCGACGGAGTACCCGGCCGTCATGGCGGACGGCGCGTTCGCCTACACCGCCGCCATCTCCACCAGCGACGACCCGGACGTCTTCCCCCCGGCTCCCTACGTCCACGCCTACAACGCGGACGGCAAGGAGATCTACAACCAGAAGACCCAGCCCACGATCAAGGGCGCCGCTCAGTAGTCGGCACCTCCACCACCGGTCGTCGGCGACCGGCCCTCGGCGACACCCCGCGGTGACGCCATCGGCCATGGGTGGACGGCTCGCCGTCCGCCCATGGCCTCCGGCGGATCCGGCGCGGGTGCTGCCGACGCGGGCACAGGGGCCTGGGCCGAAGGGCTGAACCCGGCGTCCCACCGGGCCTAGGCTCCTTCAGCGGTCCGGGACCGCCACTACTTTGAGCACGATCCGACCGGCCGTTCTGCGGTCGAACGAGTGCTTGAGGAGTGATCATGACGGCAGAACCGGTCGATTCGATGGCCGCGCTGACCATGACCCTGGCCGCGATCGCGGCGACGGGGGCGACCTCTCGGCCCTCGGGGGAGACCCTGCCGGAGCAGCGGCTCCGCATCGCCGCCGGCATCGCCCGGCAGTTGGCCGATCCCTCCCTGTCGACCCGGGGAAAATGGGAGCTGGCCTGGCTCGGGCTGAGCCCCTACAACGCGAACATGGCGTACATCGCGAAGAACAGCTTCGATCCGAACGTGATCGCCGTGGTCGTCCGCGGCACGAACGCCAACGTGACCGACGTCCTCGAGGACCTCGACGTCGGCACCGTGGTCCCGTTCACCACCGGCGGGTCGTCGAAGCCGCTCTCCGTCTCGAAGGGGGCGATGACCGCGTTCACCGAGATCGTCAGCATGATCGACGCGCCTCCGCCGACAGGCACCGGCCTGGAACAGGCGCTCGCCGGCCTGTTCACGGGCGCGTCGTCGCAGCCGGCCCTCTACGTCATCGGTCACAGCCTGGGCGGCTGCATCGCGACCGTGCTCGCGCTGCACCTGCGCACCCGGCCCTGGGAAGGGGTGACGCCACAGGTCGGAGTCGTCACCTTCGCCGCGCCCACCGCCGGTCTGAAGGACTTCGCCGACCACTTCGACTCGGTGCAGTGGACCGTGAACGCGCACTACGCCAACGACTACGACATGGTGCCGCGGGCGTGGGCCGACCTCTCCGCCGTCAAGCAGTGGTACCCCGCCGATCACGGGCCCGTCGCCACCGCCGCCGTCAAGGAGATCCTCGTCCCGGAGATCGAGGCCCTCACCGGACCCAACGTCTACGTCCAGCCGAACAGGCGCACCGAGGGCCTGAACGCCCACTACGAGCACTACGACCACGACCTGGTCAAGCACTCGACCGGGGACTTCCTGGGCCAGGTCGCCCACCAGCACGCCAACTCGACCTACCTGAAGCTGTTGCGGGCGCACCTCCTGCCCGCCGGCCCGGTGGTGACGGCCCTCGATCCGGCCACCGGAAAGGAGGGCACCACGGTCACCATCACCGGAAGCGGCTTCGACGCGAACTGCGCGGTCGACTTCGGGCCCGTCCCGTGCACGGCCTTCCACCTCGAGAGCGACAAGCGGATCAGGGCGACCGCACCCGCCGGGGTCGGCGTGGTCGACGTCCGGATCACCAACACCCTGGACACCTCCCCCGCCGTCCCGGCCGGGCAGTTCGCCTACGGCGGGCCGCAGCCCGTCCTCGTGACCGGCATCAGCCCCGACAACGGGAAGGCCGGGACGACGGTCACCATCACCGGCACCGGCTTCGCCGCCGACCCCACCGTGTACTTCGGGAAGAAGGAGTCGGGCTCCGTCACGCTCGACTCGCCGACCCAGGTCACCGCGACCGCGCCGCCGTCGGGCGCGCCCCACAGCAAGGTCGTGGACGTCCGGGTGCTGGTGAACGGCTACCTCTCCCCCTCCGGGCCCGCTGGCGAGTTCACCTACACCGGCTGACACCACCCCACCCGCCACCGGCACGGGGCTCGGAGGCGCCGCGGACCGGCCGAGGCTCCCTTCTCCGGGGGCGTCGGCCGGTCCGCGGGCGCGCGGGCTCAGCGGCGGCCCTCGGCGCGGGCCCGGGTCCAGGCGGACTCGCGCAGCAGCCGCAGGCCGTTGAGGCCGACGATGACGGTGGAGCCCTCGTGGCCGAGGACGCCGAGCGGCAGGGGCAGGGTGGCGACCAGGTCCCAGACCACCAGCCCGCTGATGAACACCGCGGCGATGACCAGGTTCTGCACCACGAAGCCGCGGGCGCGGCGGGAGAGCGCCACCACGGCGGGGACGGTGGCGAGTTCGTCGCGGACGATGACCGCGTCGGCCGTCTCCAGCGCGAGGTCGGAGCCGGCCCGGCCCATCGCGATGCCGGTGTGGGCGGCGGCCAGGGCGGGGGCGTCGTTGACGCCGTCGCCGATGACCAGCACCTTGCGGCCCGCCGCCTCCTGCTCCCTGACGGCGGCGACCTTGTCCTGGGGCAGCAGCCCGGCGCGGACGTCGGTGATGCCGACCCCGGCGGCCAGCGCGGCGGCGGCGCGGGGGTTGTCGCCGGTGACCAGCATCGGCACCGTGCCGGTCAGGGAGGTGAGCGCGGTGACGGTGGCGGCGGCGTCCGGGCGCAGCCGGTCGGCGATGCCGAGGACGCCGACCGGGGCGCCGTCGGCTTCCACCAGGACGGCGGTGCGGCCGCCTTCTTCCAGCTCGGCGACGAGGGCGGCGGCGGTGTCCGTGGCGGCAGTGTCTGTGGCGTCGGTGTCCGTGGCGGCGGTCAGCAGCCGGGCCGGGGCGCCGACCGCGACGGCACGGCCCTCGACGGTGGCGGTCACCCCGACGCCGGGGGCGGAGGCGAAGTCCTCGGCCGACGCCAGGGCCAGGCCCCGGGTGCGGGCGGCGTCCACGATCGCGCGGGCGAGGGGGTGTTCGCTGGGGTGCTCGGCAGCCGCCGCGAGCGCCAGCAGCTCGTCCTCGGTGAGGCCGGAGCCGTCCAGCGGGCGGATGTCGGTGACCCGGGGCGTGCCCTCGGTCAGGGTGCCGGTCTTGTCCAGGGCGACGGCGTCGACCTGGCCGAGCCGTTCCATCACCACGGCGGACTTCACCAGCACGCCGTGGCGCCCGGCGTTGGCGATCGCGGACAGCAGCGGCGGCATGGTGGCGAGCACCACCGCGCACGGCGAGGCGACGATCATGAAGGTCATCGCCCGCAGCAGCGAGCCGGTGAACGCGGCGCCGAAGGCCAGCGGGACCGCGAACACGGCGAGGGTGGCGAGGACCATGCCGATCGAGTAGCGCTGCTCGACCTTCTCGATGAACAGCTGGGTGGGGGCCTTGGTCTCGGAGGCCTCCTCGACCATCTTCACGATCCGGGCGATCACCGAGTCGGCGGCGTCCCGCTCGACCTTGATCCGCAGCGCGCCGGTGCCGTTCAGGGTGCCGGCGAACACCTCGTCGCCCGTTCCCTTGGCGACCGGCAGCGGTTCGCCGGTGATGGTGGCCTGGTCGACCTCGCTCGCCCCGTCCAGGACCCGCCCGTCGGCGCCGATCCGCTCGCCGGGACGCACCAGGACGGTGTCGCCGACCGCGAGTCGCCCGGTGGGCACGCTCTCCTCGGTGCCGTCGTCCAGCAGCCGGGTGGCCGTCGCGGGGGCGAGGTCGAGCAGGCCGCGCACCGAGTCGGCGGTGCGGGCGGTGGCGATCGCCTCCAGGGCGCCGGAGGTGGCGAAGATGACGATCAGCAGGGCGCCGTCCATCACCTGGCCGACCGCGGCGGCGCCCAGCGCGGCGACGATCATCAGCAGGTCGACGTCGAGGGTCTTCTCCTTCAGCGCCTGAAGGCCCGCCCAGGCCGGCTCCCAGCCGCCGGTGGCGTAGGCGAGCGCGTACAGCGGCCCCCACGCCCAGGCCGGGGCGCCGGCCAGCTGCAGCGGCAGCGCGACCAGGAACAGCAGCAGCGCGGCGAGGGCCCACCGGGCCTCGGGCAGCGCGAGGATCCGCGTCCGCCGACGGGGGGCGACACGGGGGGATCCCGCGGCCGCCTCGGGGGCGGGGCGCTGGATCAGGGTGGAGGACATGGCAGAGGGACCCTTCGGGCAGGGCGTGGGCAGGAGTGACGACCCGAACCACGATACAGGAACACATGAACAGCCATTCAAGTGTTATCTGTAGTATTGCCCCATGGGTCATGGAGCCGCTCCCGCGAACAACGCCGTCCCCCGCACGCGCCTGGACGCGGACAACGCCGCCCGGGTGGCGACCACCCTGCAGGCCCTGGCCACCCCGTCCCGCCTGCTGATCCTCGCCCGCCTGCGCGAAGGGCCCTGCGCGGCCACCGAACTCGCCCACGCCGTCGGCATGGAGCAGTCCGCCTGCTCCCACCAACTGCGGCTCCTGCGCAACCTCGGCCTGGTCACCGGCACCCGGCAGGGCCGCTCGGTGGTCTACGCGCTGTACGACAACCACGTCGCCGAACTCCTCGACCAGGCCGTGTACCACACCGAGCACCTGCGCCTCGGACTCAGCGACGCCGACGGCACCGCGGACGCCGACCTCACCGGCGACACGATGGCCGGCGCCACGTCCTGATCCGCCGCCCGGAACCCCGCCCCGCCGGCTCCCACCGCGCGGAACCCCGCCCCTCCGGCTCCCACCGCCCCGGCGCGAAACCGTCAGGCGCGGACGCCCAGTTGGGCCAGCAGGGTCGCGTTGTCCTCGATGTGCCAGTCCTCGGTGATCCGGTCGGTGCCGACGTGCTGGATGTCGATGGCGTTGAACTCGACGTCCTGGCCCCGGCCCCGCACGCCGTCGAAGGTGCCGGTGAAGTGGCCGCGGAAGACCAGCCGGGCGGTGATCTTGTCGCCGGTGACCAGCAGGTCGGACAGCTCGCAGGTCAGGTCCGGGACGGCGGCGCGGAAGTTCTTCGAGGCGAACAGCGGCCCGGCGGGGCCCTGCGGACGGCCCGGCGGCAGGGTCTCGTCCCGGAACCGCGGGCTGATCGCCGCGTCCAGGTAGCGCTGCTCGCCGGTGTTCCAGAAGGTGTACAGCTGCTGGGCGAGGTAGACCTCCTGAGCGGCACGCCGGGCGCCGACCGAACGGTCCGCGGTGAGCGCCTTCGGCTGGACGAGGCCGGGCGTGCGGTCGATCAGCCGCTGCGGCCAGTCCCGGGCGGAGTCGTGCCGGCCGCCGCCGTGGACGGGGGCGGCCGAGGCGGTGCCGCCCGTCAGGGCGACCAGGGCCGCCAGGACGGCGGCGGTGCGGATCACGGTGCGCGAACGCATGGAGGAACTCCTCGGGTCGGGGTGGGCACGCCCGGGAGTCGGGCGTGCCGGGGAGAGAGCGACGCGGCTGCGACGGCGGCCGCCGCGGCCGCGGTTCAGGCGAGCCGTCCGCCGCCGTCCACGTGCAGCACCGTGCCGGTGACGTACGGGTTGTCGATGGCGTAGAGGACCGCCTTGACCAGGTCCTCCGGGGCGCCGACACGACGGGCCGGGTTGCGCTCGGCGACCCCGCGCAGGAACGCCTCCTTGCCGGCGCCCAGGCCGTCCCAGGAGCCGGTGTCGACGATGCCCGGCGAGACGGCGTTGACCCGGACCGGCGCGATCTCCACCGCCAGCGCCTGCACCAGGAAGGCCAGCGCGCCGTTGGTGGTGGCCATCACCGTGCGCGCGGGCGCCGGGCGCCACGCGGCCACGCCGGAGAAGAAGGTGAAGGAGCCGCTCTCGGAGACCTGCCCGGCCAGGTGCTTGGCCAGCAGCAGGGGACCGATCACCTTCGCCGCGAACGCCCGCTGGACGTCGGCCGCTTCGAGCTCCCGCAGCGGGCCGTTGGCCGGCAACGCGGCGGTCGAGACCAGGTGGTCGAAGCGCCCGGCCCGGGCGGCGAAGGCGGAGATCGACTCCTCGTCCGTGATGTCGAGGGCGATCGTCTCGGACGGCCCGGACAGCTCGCCGGCCGTCCACTCCAGCTTGCGCGGGTCCGGGCCGGCCAGCACCAGGGAGGCGCCGGCCGCCGAGGCGGCCTTCGCGAGGGCCTGTCCGGTGCGCGAACCCGCACCGACGACGACGAGCCGCTGCCCCCGCAGGGAGGTGGTGTCGGACATGGAGTCACTCCTTCTGATCGTCAGGGTTCGGCCACCCGCTGCTTCCCGCCGGCGGCCGCAGGACGACTCTCCCCCGACCAGCGGTGATGAGTCCAAGGCATGTTTTCTAGAACTCCGATAACATCTGTTCATGGCAACGCCGACGCTCAGGCAGCTCGAGTACCTGACCACCGTGGTCGACACCGGATCGTTCACCCGGGCCGCCGAACAGCTGCACGTCACCCAGCCCGCCCTCTCCCACCAGATCCGCGCCCTGGAGGGCGCCCTCGGCGGCCCGCTGCTGGAACGCCTCCCCCGCTCGGTGCGGCTCACCCCGATGGGCCGGTCCGTCCTGCCGCACGCCCGCGCCGCACTCGCCGAGGCCGAGCGCCTGCACGCCGCGGCCCGCCGCACGGCAGGCCTGGAGGAGGGCGAACTGGAGGTCGCCGTCGTCTACTCGGTCAGCCTCGGCATCCTGCCGCCGGTGCTGCGGGACTGGCACCGCCACCACCCCGGCGTACGGATCCGGCTGCGCGAGTACCCGCACGCCGACCGGCTCCGGGACGCCATGGCAGCGGGCCGCGCCGACCTCGCCATCGGCCCCGAGCCGGCCGGCTGGGAGGGCCCGATCAGGGAACTCGGCGTCGAGGAGTTCACCATCGTGCTGCCCGCCGAGGACCCGTTGGCCGGGCGCCCCGGCGGCACCGTCGCCCTCACCGAACTCGCCGACCGCGACTGGGTGCACTACGCCCCCGACAACGGCCTCGCCGACCTCCTGGACCAGGTCTGCGCCCGGGCGGGATTCCGCCCCCGGGCGGCGGTCCGCGCCGAACAGACCTCGGCCGCACCGCTGTTGGCCGCGGCCGGACTCGGGCCCGCCCTGGTGCCCGCCGACATCGTCCCCGCCCGTTTCGAGGGTGCCCTGCTGCGCCCGGAACCCCCGGTCCTGCGCACCCTCACCGCCTACACCCGCACCCGCCCCGACCCGCTCACCGTGGCCTTCGCCGACCTCCTGGCCCGCCGGGCCCGGGTCGGCCCCGACCGGTCGCCCGGGCCCGCGCCGGGCGCTTCCGCAGGACGCGCGTAGTCAGGAACCCGGGAGCTGCGCCGGGCGCGGGCCGGAACGCCCGCGCCCGCTGCTCCGGACGCTCCCGCGCCGGGCCGTCGGCGGAGGGTCACCCGACCGCGGCGCCGGCGCCCTCGGCGGAACCCTCCGCGGGGCGCGGCCGTGGCGTCCGGGGCATCCGCGACGCGACGGCGAGCGTGAGGACGACGACCACGGCCATGGCGAGGAAGACGTCGGAGTAGGCCGCGCCGTCGTGGCCGGAGTGGAGGGGGTTGACGGCGTCCCCGCCGGCCTGCCGCCGGGCGGACACCAGCACGCCGAACACGGCGGGGCCGGTTCCGGCCCCGAGGAACTGGGCCCCCTGGAGGATCCCGATCCCGGCACCCACCTGCTCGGGCGGCAGTTCGCCCGCCGCGGCGCCGATGACGGTGGTCATCACGAGCATGAAGCCGATGCTCAGTCCGAGGATCCCGACACCGGCGAGGACCACCGAGGAGCCGCCGGTGAAGGACGAGAGGAACAGCGAGAACAGCCCGATGAGGCCGAGCCCGGAGAGCACCAGGACCCGGGCGTCGACGCGGCCGGCGAGGCGTCCGATCCACGGGGAGAGCAGCGCGGTCACGAGGCCGGCCGGGATCATCACCAAGGCGCCCTCGCCCGGGGTGAGTTCGTCGACCTCCACGAGCAGCAGCGGGACGAACACCAAGCCGCCGAGGTTGACGACCATCGCCAGGAACGCGACGAGGACGCCGGTCCGGTACCCGCGGTGGGTGAACAGGCCCGGCGGCACGAACGGCTGGTCGACCCGGGCGGTGCGCACCCCGAAGAGCACGAGCGCCGCGACCGCGACCGCGAGGCCGCCCCAGGACAGCGGGTCGGTGAAGCCGGAGACCTGGGCCCGGGTCATGCCGAACAGGACGAGACCGGCCCCGAGGCCGAGGAGGACGCCGCCGGGGAGGTCGAGCCGGCCCGAGCTCCGCGGGGTGTCGTCCGGGAGTACCCGCAGGGCCGGCAGGAGGAGCAGCAGCGAGACCGCGAGCATGATCCAGAACAGCGCGGGCCAGCCGAGCGTCTCTCCGATGCCGCCGCCCAGCGCCGGTCCGGCGGCGGTGCCGACGCCCGCGCCGGCGGAGACGACGCCGATCCCGACACCGCGCCGCTCCGGCGGCAGCAGCGTCGTGACGGCGACGATCGAGAGCACGGGGATCGCGGCCGCGCCGGCGCCCGTGACGATCCGCCCGGCCACGAGCACGGCCAGGTTCGGGGAGATCGCGCAGACCAGGCTGCCGAGGGCGTAGGTGAGCAGCGCGAAAGCGAAGAGGCGGCGCAGGCTCACGCGGTCGGAGATGCGGCCGTACAGGGGGATCCCGACCGAGAACATCAGCAGGAATCCGGTGACGACCCAGGCGAGTTCCGCCTCGGAGGCCCCGAACTCGGCCCCGATCGTCGGAAGCATCAGGTTGACCATGTCGCTGGCCGTGACCGTGGCGAGGATCGCCGGCGTCAGCACGGCCAGTAAGCCCGGTCCCGGGCCGGTTCGCCCGGCCGCGCTCGGTGTGGAAGTCATGGAAGGCCCTTCGGGCGGCTTACCGCCACCATCGTGATTACATTTTGGGGAGAAAAAAGGCGGAGGACAGCGCCTCCGCCATCGGTCAGCCCGCGACCCGTCGCGCGACCTCCCGCTCGTTGTCCAGCACCTGCCGGACGAGATGGGCGATCGTCGTCCGCCCGAGCCGCTCCTCCATGGCCCGCTCCGCGGCCCGGAACTCCGCGTCGAGCAGCCCCTGCATGTTCCGCCCCACCTCGCACTCGGCGCTCGGCGGATGCGGGTGCCGCGACAGGACCGGCCCCGTCTCCACGGCGGCGTACGCGTCGTGGAGCGTGATCTCACGGGCGGGCCGGGCGAGCGACCAGCCGCCGTTGCGCCCCTCGGTGGACCGGACCAGACCGGCGTCCCGCAGGCTGCCGAGGATCCGCCGCACCAGGACCGGATTGCCGGCCAGGCTCTCCGCGATCTCCACCGAGGTCAGCGAGCGGTCCCAGCGGCCCAGCATGGTGAGCGCGTGGATCGCGACCGCGCTTCTGCTGCTGATGCCCACCGTGCCTCCTCCTTCGCGGCGGCCACCCGGCCGACCGAACCGCAACCACGCTAGTTGCGGTTCGTTCGGCGTGTCAATCCGGTGCGTCGGGGCGCCCACCGGTACCCGCCGCATACGTTTGACCCCTCACCCGCTCCGACCCCCGAGGAGTCCGCCGATGACCGACCACACCCGCACCCACCTGCTCACGGCCATCGAACTCGCGGCCTCCGCCCGCGCCCACGGCAACCACCCCTTCGGCGCACTGCTCACCGACCCGTCCGGAGGCGTCCTGCTCACGGCCGAGAACACCGTGCTGACGGACCACGACGTCACCGCCCACGCGGAGACCAACCTGGTGCGCCAGGCCTGCCGCACCCTGGCCCCGCACCAGCTCGCCGGGACGGTCCTGTACTCCAGCACCGAGCCCTGCGCGATGTGCGCCGGCGCGATCTACTGGAGCGGCATCCGGCGGGTCGTCTACGCGCTCGCCGCCACCGAACTCAACGTCATCGCGGGAGCCGACCCGGACGAGCCCGTGCTCGACCTGCCCTGCCGCCAGGTCTTCGCCGCCGGCGGCAACACCGTGGACGTCTCCGGCCCGCACCTCTTCGAGGAGGCCTCCGCCGTGCACACGGGGTACTGGAGCTGACCGGCGCCGCACCGCCAACGCCCCGGCCCCGAGCCGGAGTTCACCCACCGGCCGGGGCGGCTCGGCTTCCTGCGCCCCGACGGCTCCGCGGCCGCGCGCCAGGCGGCGGCCGCCGCGGAGCGACAGACTGGGACCCGGGTGGCCGAGTGGCAGGAGACGCGATGAGCACGACGGAACCGCTGCCGACGGAGACCGACGCCTGGGTGGTGGACCGCCCCGGGCCGGTCGGCGGGCCGGGACCGGGCCCACTGGCGCGGGAACGGCGGCCGCTGGAGGCCCCCGGGCCGCAGGAGATCCTGGTGGAGGTGGAGGCCTGCGGGGTGTGCCGCACGGACCTCCACCTCGCGGAGGGGGACCTCTCCCCCAGGACGGCCCGGTGCACGCCCGGGCACGAGGTGGTCGGGCGCGTACGCGCCGTCGGCGCCGGGGTCGAGGAGTTCGCCGCAGGAGACCGGGCCGGGGTGGCCTGGCTGGCCCGGACCTGCGGCCGGTGCGCGTACTGCCGCAGCGGCCGCGAGAACCTCTGCCCCGACTCCCGCTACACCGGCTGGGACCGCCACGGCGGGTACGCCCGGCACGTCACCGCGGACGCCCGCTACGCCTACCGGCTGCCCGAGGGCCCGCCCGCCGAGGAACTGGCCCCGCTGCTGTGCGCCGGGATCATCGGCTACCGGGCCCTGGAACGGGCCGAACTGCCGGCCGGCGGGCTGCTCGGCATCTACGGCTTCGGCGCGTCCGCGCACCTGACCGCCCAGATCGCCCTCGCCCGGGGCGCCCGGGTGGCCGTGTTCACCCGGGCCGCGCCCGCGAGGCGGCTCGCGCTGGACCTCGGCGCCGGATTCGCCGGGGACTCCTACGACACCCCACCGGAGCCGCTGGACGCCGCCATCCTCTTCGCCCCCGTCGGCGAGCTCGTGCCCGTCGCCCTCGCCGCCCTCGACCGCGGCGGCACGCTCGCCGTCGCGGGCATCCACCTCACCGACGTCCCGGAGCTGAACTACCAGCGGCACCTCTTCCAGGAGCGCACCCTGCGCAGCGTCACCGCCAACACCCGCGCCGACGGGCAGGCCTTCCTGGCGGAGGCCGCCCGCGCCCGCCCGGCCGTCCACGTGACCCGCTACCCGCTGTGGCGGGCGGACACCGCGCTCGCGGACCTCGCCGCGGACCGGGTCACCGGGGTCGCGGTGCTCGTCCCCGAGTAGCCGAACGAGCCGTACCGTTCAGGTCACCGCCCGGCCGCGTAGCCCTGCATGCCCCGCGGGTCCGCGGCGGCCGACAGGAGGCCGGTGCGCGGATCGCGGGCCACCGCGCAGACCCGGCCCTCGCTCCACGGCCCGGCGACCCGCACCCGGTGCCGGCGCCGGCGCAGTTCGGCGATGACGGCCTCGCCGACCCGGGATTCGACGACGACCCGGGCCGGGTCCATGGTGTGCGGGTGGAAGGAGGACGGGAACCCCTCCTGGTGCCAGTTCGGGGCGTCGATGGCGCCCTGCAGGTCGAGGCCGCCGCGCACGGCCGGGCGCAGGGCGACGGCCAGGAAGAAGTGCAGGGTCCACTGGTCCTGGGCGTCGCCGCCCGGGGTGCCGAAGGCCAGTACCGGCTCGCCGTCCCGCAGCGCCAGCGACGGGGACAGCGTGGTGCGCGGGCGGCGGCCGGGAGCGAGGGAGTTGGGCAGTCCCGGTCGGAGGTGGGCCATCTGGAGGCGTGTCCCGAGCGGGAAGCCCAGCTCCGGGACGACCGGGCTGGACTGCAGCCAGCCGCCGCTGGGCGTGGCGGACACCATGTTGCCCCAGCGGTCGACCACGTCGACGTGGCAGGTGTCGCCCCGGGTGGCCCCGTCGGCGGCGGCGACCGGTCCGACGTGGTCGGTGCGGGCGCCCGGGTCCTCGGCGCCCTGGTCGCCACCGCCGAGCGCCATCGCCCAGTCTCCGGGCCCCGGCACGACGGCCGAGGCGCTTCGTCCGAGCCTCGGCGAGCGGCCACCGGGGCGGCCCGGGCGGAGCTCGGCCGATGCGAACTCCCCGACCAGCGAACGGCGTTCGGCGCTGTAGCCGGGATCGAGCAGATCGGCCACGGTGGCTTCGACGTGCTCGGTGTCGTCTCCGTACCAGGCCTCCCGGTCGGCCATCGCCAGCTTGCCGCCCTCGATCAGCGTGTGGAGGTACTCCGGCCCGCCGTACGCGTGGGACGACCGCCCGAACCCGTCGGGCAGCAGGGCGAGTTGCTGGAGGAAGACCGGCCCCTGGCTCCACATGTCCGGTTTGCAGACCGTCCAGCCGTCCCACTCGTGGCGGACCGGCTCCTCGTACGTCGCCTCGAAGGCCGCGAGGTCGTCCCCCGTGAGGACTCCGGCGTGCGGCACGCCCGAGGTGTCCATCGCCGGCCGCGACGCGAACTCCGCGATCGCGTCCGCGACGAACCCCTGGCGCCAGACCCGCCGCGCCGCCTCGATCTGCTGCTCCCGCCCCGCCCCGGCGGCCTCCGCCTCCGCCAGCAGCCGCCTCCAGGTGTCGGCGAGGCGGACGTTGCGCAGCAGCGCGCCCGCGGCGGGCGGGCGCCCGTCCGGCAGGTAGAGCGCGGCCGAGCTCGGCCAGTGGCGCTCGAACTGCTCGCGCACCGCCGCGACCGTCGCGCCGACCGCCGGCAGCGCCGGATGTCCGTGCGCCGCATGGCCGATGGCGTAACGGAGCACCTCGGCCAGGCGTTTGGTGCCGTGGTCGCGGAGCAGCAGCAGCCAGGCGTCGAACGCGCCGGGGACGGCGGCGGCCAGCGGCCCGGTGCCGGGCACCTCGTCCAGGCCGAGCGCGGTGAAGTGCCCGATGGTGGCTCCGGCGGGTGCTCCGCCCTGGCCGCAGAGCATCTGCGGACGTCCCCCCGCCGGGGCGAGGATGATCGGCACCTCACCCGCCGGGCCGTTCATGTGCGGTTCGACCACCTGGAGCGTGAACCCGGCGGCCACGGCGGCGTCGAAGGCGTTCCCGCCGTCCTCCAGCACCGCCATCGCCGCCGCGGTGGCCAGCCAGTGGGACGAAGCCGCCATGCCGAAAGTGCCCTGCAGTGTCGGACGGGTGGTGAACATGCGAGTCCTCCTTGGGTTCGGCCCGGCCCTCGGGGATCCCTACCCCGCGAGGCCCCGGCTTGAAAGTCCGTCGGCGGACCCGTCCGCCGGCGGACGCCCGGTCCTCGGGTCGTCGGGTCGTCGGGTCGTCCGTCCGCCCGGCCGGACGCCGCCGGAGGCCGGCGCGCGGAGTCGCTGATCCCCCGCCAGGCCGATGCCCGGCGCGCTCCGGAGTGAATGCGTCCCCGTTCGGCGGCCTGGAGACCGCTGTCGGATTTTCCGACCGGACGCCGCGTCATACGGTCGCCGAGGGTACCCGCCCGTCTGCGCCAGGTGCGCAATCCACGGCGACCGCCCCGCCCGGCGCCGTCCCCGTCCGGCACCGCTCGCGACACCCGGCCGCTCGATCGAAGGAAACCCTCATGAGGCGCTGTCCCCCCACCACCGGGCCCGAACGAAGACGGCACCGACCGGTCGCGAAACGCGGAAGGCCCGTCCGGGCGGTGCTGCCCCTCCTGCTCGCGCTCGGCCTCGCCGTCGGCTCCTTCGCCGCGCCCGCGGCGGCCCGCGCCAAGGACCGCGTCGAGGACCGCGCCAAGGACCGCGCCGCGCACCCGGCGGTGGCCGGCGCCCCGGCAGCCGGCCCGGCCGACGGCGGCACCGGCCGGCACGGCGGCCGACAGCAGCCGGTGACCCTGGCGAAGACCGGCACGGACCTCGCCACCGGCAGCACCACCCAGGCCGCCCACGGCGACACCGTCCGCTGGGTGGTCTCCGTGACCAACCCCGACACCGCACCGGTCGGCACCACGGTCACCGATGTGATCCAGGGCGGCCCGGGCAGCACCCCGCAGACCCAGACCTACGTACCCGGCTCGCTCCACGCGCCCCCCGGCTTCACCGAGCAGTGGTCCACCGACGGCGGAACCACCTTCACCGGTACCGACCAGGGCACCGCCACCAACGCCGTCCGGGCGGCCAACCCGGCGCTCAGCGCGCCGGCGACCGGTCAGGTGGTCCCGATCCCGCCGCCGTTCACCCCGGTCAACACGGCCACCGGCGGCGACGGCTTCACCCCCGTCCTGTACACCGCCACCGTCAACGGCTCCCCCACCCCCGAGATCTGGAACATCTACCACCACGGCTTCTCCAACACCGCCAGCGTGGTCTGCACCGACCAGCTCACCAACGGCCCCTGCCCGACCCCGGCCGGTGCCCCCGCGACCTGGCCCCAGGCGCTGAACTCCTCGGTCGCCGGAGCGACCACCGGCGACCTCGGCAGCACCCGGACACCGACCTACGTGCAGATCGGCTCCAAGCTGTACTACGCCGCGATCAGCCGGGTCACCCCCGCCCTGATCGGCGTCGGCTGCATCGACCTCCAGGCCCAGGCGAGCTGCGGTTTCACCGCCCTCCAGAGCGGCACCGGCCTCGCCGTCGGCGGCGTCGTCCAGGCACCCGACCAGCTGATCTACGCCGTCTCCACCACCGGCGAGATCCTCTGCTACGACCCCGCCGCCAACGCCTCCTGCGGCACCTTCGACATCGGCCTGCCCCCCAACGAGGGCCAGACCGCCTTCAGCGGCGACTACGCCGGCATCATGCGGGTCGTCGACGGCAAGATCTACGTCACCGACAACACCCCGGCCCCCCTGCCCACCGTGATGTCCTGCTTCGACCCGTCGACGAAGGCCGCCTGCACCGGCTGGACCACCCCGAAGACCGTTGTCACCCCGACCGGCACCGCCCCCGCCCGGGCCGACAACGTCTTCGAGATGTACGACCCGGCCGGCACCGTCACCGGCGTCTGCACGGCGGTCGGCGGCGTCTACCAGGAGGTCACCCCGCCGGTCGGCTCCGTCGTCTGCTTCGACCTGACGGGCAACCCCGTCGCCGCGCCCCCCGGCCTCCAGGCCCTCCTCAGCACCAACGCCGCCCCCGGCGAGGCCAACTACCAGGTGCCGTTGACCATCACCGCTCCCAACGGCCACCTCGAGACCGAGTTCCCGCTCTGGATCTACCAGGGCCTGACGCCCACCCTCAACAGCACCGAGTACTGCTACGACTGGGCGGTCCAGGGCCCCTGCGCCCAGTACGGCACCAACGGCATCGTCAACGGCCCGCCCGACGTCAACGGCGGCAACACCAGCCCGTACGGCTTCGCCTACGACGGCCAGTGCAAGTACAGCCTCGGCGACACCGGCTACCTGTTCTCGATCGACCCGGTCACCGGGGCCTCGCCCTGCCTGAAGACCAAGGCCCGGGGCACCGTCGACCCCTCCGCGTACTACTGCGACGGAGCCACCGGGCACGTCCGGTCCTACGGAACCGTCAGCCTGCTCGGCATCGACCCGACGACCGTCGACTTCACCCAGTCCTCGGTGACGGTGCTGGCAGCCGACGGGACCGTCCTCGGCACCTTCCCCTTCGACCCCGCCACCGGAACCGCGGACATCTCCTCCGTCCCGGTCGGCGACCAGCCGATCCAGGTCGTCGCCAACCTCACCCTGATCAGCGGATCGTCCTTCACCCCCGACAACCACCCGCGGATGCAGGTCACCTTCGTCGGCGACGCCCCGCAGATCTGCTTCGAGACCACCGTGGCGACCGACTGCGCCGTCACGGCCGTCACCAACCAGGCGTCCGCCGTCACCGACGGCCAGGCGCCCGTCACCTCCGACACCGTCACGCTCCAGGTGGCCCCCGGCGCCCAGTGCGCGCCGGCGCTGACGATCGCCAAGGAGGTCTGCACCTCCACCAGCGCGGGCGACTGCACCGACGGCGGACCGGGCCCCTGGGCCGCGACCACCACGATCCCCTCCGGCAGCACCGCCTACTGGCGGATCACCGTCACCAACACCGGCACCGTACCGGTCACCGGCATCACCCTCACCGACACCGTCACCCCCTCCTGCGCCACCGCGGCCGGCACCTTCGACCTCGCGCCGGGCGCCTCCCACCAGGTCTTCTGCGACCTGCCGAACGTCACCCGGACCACCACCAACACCGTCACCGCCACCTTCCCCGGCCCCGGCGGCACACCCGTCACCACACCCCCTGCCGAGGCCACCGTCGACGTGAGCGGCACCGGCACCCCGTCACTGAACGTCGACAAGCAGGTCTGCCGGTCCGACCGCGCGGCCGACTGCGGCGAGGGAGGAGCCGGCCCCTGGGGCAAGGAGGCGACCCTCCACAAGGGGAACTCCCCCGAGGATCCGTGCGCCCCGGACAAGTGCCGGGCCTTCTGGCGGATCACCGTCACCAACACCGGCACCGTGGACCTGACCGGCATCACCCTGAACGACTCCCAGGAGCCGGCCTGCGTGGCGGCGGCCGGAACGTTCGACCTGGCCGCGGGGCAGACGAAGACGTTCCACTGCTCCAGCCTGATCGGCGAGGACACCGTCAACACGGTCACCGCCTCCTACGTGCCCCCGGGCTCCCCGCCCGGGACCGCGCCGGTGACCACCCCGCCGTCCTCCGCGCTCGCCCGCTGCGAGCCGCCGTGCGAGCCGGACGAGCCCCACCACCACGGGCCCGGCCACGGCCACGGGCCGCACGACGGCGACCCGTACCTCCAGCAGGGCGCCGGGACGTGGCCGTCCACCGCCTTCACCGGCCTCCCCTACCTCACCAGCGACCCTACGCTCCCCGACCTCGACTGGCTGCTGCCCCTCCTGGTCCGCGCGGGCGGCGCGACGGGGTGACCCAGGAGCCGCCCCGACGGGCCCGGGGGTGACGGCCGGAGAAGGCCCCCTCCCCCGGCCGCCACCGGCTCCCGCGGGTCGACACACGAGGAGGGCCCCCCGGCCGGTCGGCTCGGCGGGGGCCCTCCTCGTGTGTCCGTCTCGTGTTCCCGTCGGTCGGGCCGCGCGGGGAGCCGGATGGCGCCCGCGCGGCCGAACCTCGTCGGGTTCAGGGGCGTCGTCGGGCCGGCTGGTGTCCACGGTGACCGCTCGACTCGTGGCGCGCCTGGGTGTCGCGACCGGAGGCGGCCCGGGTGGCACCGGCGGTGTGGGCGGGGCGACCGCGGCGGGCACGGCTCGCGGACGGGCCGCGGCGCGGCCGTTCGACGACGGGGTCGGGAATCACGGTGGGGACGCCGGTGGGCACGCGGGCTCCGGTGATGCGCACCAGGTCCTCGCCGCCGGAGCTGACCCTGGTGGTGACCGGGGTGATGGCGGCCGTCGCCATCAGGCGGGCCATCGCCCGGCGCTGCTGGGGCAGCACCAGCGTGACGACGGTGCCGGACTCGCCGGCCCGGGCGGTGCGGCCGCCCCGGTGGAGGTAGTCCTTGTGGTCGGTCGGCGGGTCCAGGTTGACGACCAGGTCGAGCCCGTCGACGTGGATGCCCCGGGCGGCGACGTTGGTCGCGATCAACGCGGTCACCTGGCCGCTGTGGAACTGCTCCAGGGTGCGGGTGCGCTGGGGCTGGGACTTGCCGCCGTGCAGGGCCGCGGCCTTCACCCCGTTCGCGAGCAGGTCCGCCACCAGGCGGTCCGCGCCGTCCTTGGTGTCGATGAACATGATCACCCTGCCGTCGCGGGACGCGATGCGGGCGATCGTGGCGTTCTTGTCGAAGCTCTGCACCTGCAGGACGTGGTGCTCCATGGTGCTCACCGCTCCCGCGGACGGATCCACCGAGTGGGTGACGGGGTCCTGGAGGAAGCGCCGCACCAGCCGGTCGACGTTGCGGTCCAGGGTGGCGGAGAACAGCATCGTCTGACAGCCGTCGGAGACCTGCTCGAGGAGCTCGGTGACCTGCGGCAGGAAGCCCATGTCGGCCATCTGGTCGGCCTCGTCGAGCACCGTGATGCCGACCTCGTCCAGCCGGCAGGAGCCGCGCTGGATCAGGTCCTTGAGCCGGCCGGGCGTGGCCACCACGACCTCCGCCCCGCGGTTCAGCACCCACGCCTGGCGGCCGATCGGCATTCCGCCCACCGCGGTCGCCATCCTCAGGCGCAGCGCGTGGGCGTAGGGGGTGAGGGCCTCGGTGACCTGCTGCGCGAGCTCGCGGGTGGGGACCAGCACCAGGGCCAGCGGACGGCGCGGCTCGGCCCTGCGCCCGGCGGTGCGGGCCAGTACGGCGAGGCCGAACGCGATGGTCTTGCCGGAGCCGGTGCGGCCGCGGCCGAGGACGTCGCGCCCGGCCAGCGAGTTCGGCAGCGTCGCGGCCTGGATCGGGAACGGCACGGTGACGCCCTGGCGGGTCAGCACCGACAGCAGTGCCTTCGGCATGTCCAGCTCGTCGAAGGACTCGACGGCCGGCAGCGCCGGGGTGGTGCTCACCGGCATCGCGAACTCGCCCTGGACGGAGCGCCCCTGAGCGGGGCGGCCGGAGGTACGTCGTCCTCCGGAGGGCCGGGCCCCGTAGGAGGAGCCGGCGCCGGAGCGGGGGCCCGCGGCGGAGCGGGAGTCGGTGTTCTGGTACGAGGAGCGACCGGAGCGGCTCATGCGGGGAAACCTTCCTCGGGGCGGCACGTCGCGAGGAGGGTTCCGCGGCGGTGTGCCGGCGGAGACCGCGAGGAAACGGGCCGAAAGTGGCGGGTGGGGCGGGCACGGCGGAACCGTGCGGCACCTCGGGTACGGTCGGCGCTCACCGCACAGCGCGGGAGCGAGAACCTCGAACCGTGAGCTGTCACGACAGGACGCCGGTCCGGGGACGCGACGCCGCGCGTCCCGCACGGGGACGGGCGCCGGTGGCGGTGGCGGTCAGGGGCCTGCACGGCGGCAGGACGCACCGTGCCGCAACGCCGAGGGGCCCGCACCGGGCGTGTGCGCGGTGCGGGCCCCTCGCTGCTTGGCGGGTGCCGTGGCAGAAGAATTACAGCGGGCGAATGTTCTCGGCCTGCGGGCCCTTCTGACCCTGCGTGACGTCGAACTCGACCTTCTGGCCCTCGAGCAGCTCACGGAAGCCGTTGGCGTTGATGTTCGAGTAGTGGGCGAAGACGTCCGGGCCGCCACCCTCCTGCTCGATGAAGCCGAAGCCCTTTTCCGAGTTGAACCACTTCACGGTGCCATTAGCCATTAAGAAATCTCCTTCAAGAGGCTGTCCGAAGCGCACACAGCGCACGCCTCGAGTCGCCGCGGGAAGCGCCCACCCGGGAAATGCCGGGAAACAAAAATACGCCTGCGAAACATCAGCAGGCGCACACAAAGTTCATGGGAACCACTACTGCAACTAAAACAACCCTAGCAGGCCCGAGCGCGCCGCGGACGGATATTTCCTCCCCGATTTCCGGGAGGCGCCCCCCGAGGCCCCGGGGCCCGGGCCGCCGCAGCCGTCAACGCACCCCGGGAGCATGCCAGTTGGCATGGCCGTCCGCCGTCCGGGCCGGCGCCCCGGGCGGGGCGATTCCCGCGGACACGGCCGGCCGTCCGTCGCGGCGGCAGCGCCGCTCAGGCCCTGCGCCCCGCCCACCTGGCGCCGCCCCGGCCTCCACCGGGACCGCACCCGCGACATTGCGACCCGGTTCGAACCCGAGTGCGTCGAAGAGGCTCGCTCCCGGGCTTTCCGGCGCATACTGGTGGCGATGACGAAACCTCCAGCAGTCCGCCGCCCCCTGCCCGGCAGTCCGTTCAAGGCCCCGGCCGCGGTGCCGCGCAAGCAGTTCGCCGCCGGTGACCGGGTCACCCATGACAGGTACGGCCTCGGCCGGGTCCTCGCCGTCGAGGGTGACGGCGACATCGCCGTCCTCGTCGACTTCGGGTCACAACAGGAACGCATCACCCCGCCGTACAGCGCGATGTTCACACTCTGACCTCGGCGCCCCGGCCCCTCGGCCGCCCGCGCCCCGGCACGCCGTGCCGGGGCGCGGAGTTTCGCGCGCGACGGCGCGCCCGGCCATCGGCCGCGACGGGCGTGCGCCCTCTGGCGCCGTTCACGGGTGCTTCTGTCCGATCGAGGTGAATGCCCACCCCGGGGGACCGGCACCGCAGTCCTCGCCGGTCGGCGCCCTGGACCCGGGTGGCACCGAGTCGCCCCCGGGCCGTCACGACCGGCTCGCCACACCCTGCGGTCCGACGCCGTCCGCGCGCGTCCCGGCCTGGACGGAGCCGGTCAAGGGCGGGCGACGGGACCGGCCGCCCGACGCGGCTGGGCGTCGGGCGGCCGGGCGGAGCCGGTGGGATCAGAAGGTGAGGTTCCAGGCGTCGATCGTGCCGGTGTCACCGGCGGCGCCGTCCTTCACCCGGAGCTTCCAGGTGCCGTTCGCCGCGCTCGCGGAGGCGTCGACGGTGTAGGTCTTGGCGACGTTGTCGGTGCTGTCGCCGTTCGGGAAGTCCTCCAGGAGGTAGACCGTGCCGTTCGGGGCGACGAGCGAGAGGACCAGGTCACCGCGGTAGGTGTGCTTGATGTCCACGCCGACCTTGAGCGTCGCGGGCGCGTTGCCGGTGACGCCGGTGACGGTGATCGGGCTCTCCACCGTGGTGTTGTCGGGGATCGCCACGTCGGCGGTGTTCTCGAAGTACTTGCCGGCGGGCGGGGTGGCGCCGCCGACGGCCTTCAGCGCGTCGACCTGGCCCTCGCCGAAGAAGGCGTTGTTGGCGGTGGTGCCGGTGCAGCGGCTGTCGGACGCGGGGCAGGCCAGGTCGTTGGCCTGGCTCGCGAGGCGGGCCCGGATGTCGGCCGGGGTGAGCGAGGGGTTGGCGCTGACGATCAGCGCGGCCACGCCGGCGACGTGCGGGGAGGCCATCGACGTGCCGTTCATGGTGCCGTACTTGCCACCGGGCAGGGTCGAGTAGACGCCGGTGGCGCCGTCGCCGCCGGGCGCCGCGACGTCGATGACGCCCCGGCCGAAGTTCGAGTAGGAGGCCTTGCCGCTGCCGCTGCCCGTGGCAGCGACCGTCACCACACCGGGGAGTTCGGTGGGGATGTCGAGGCAGGCGTTCGTGATGGTCCGGGTGGTCGGGGTGGAGTCGTTGGGGCTCGCGGTGTCGGTGGTCTTGTTGGCCAGGTCGTAGTTGGCGTTGCCGGCCGCCGCGACCTGCAGCGAGCCCTTGCCCTCGGCGTACTCCTGGGCGCGCTTGACGCCCTCGATGAGGGCCGCCTGGTCGAGGTCGTTCGGGCAGTTGAACTGCCACGGGTCGGTGTAGTAGCTGTTGTTGGTGACCTTGAAGCCGTGGTCACCGGACCAGACGAAGCCGCAGATGGTGTTCTCGGCGTAGAACAGGGTGCTGGTCGGCTCGGCGATGCGGACCGAGGCCACCTTCACGCCCGGTGCGACGCCGATGACGCCCTTGCCGTTCTTCGCGGCCGCGATGGTGCCGGCGACGTGGGTGCCGTGGTCGTCCACGGGCCGCCAGGCGCCGGTGCGGGTGTCGGGCTTGCCGTACGCGCAGGAGACCGAGTCGGCGGCGTCGAAGTTCGGCGCGAGGTCCTGGTGCTGGTCGTCCACGCCGGTGTCCAGTACGCCGACCTTGACGGACGGCGAGCCGGTGCTGATGCTCCAGGCCTGGTCGGCCTTGATCTGGGTCATGTCCCAGCGGTTGGACTCGGTGAGCGTGGTGGCCGCCTGGGCGGGGCCGGCGGGCAGCGCCGGACTGTAGGCGTCGGCCGGCACGTCGGTGGTGCGGGTCGCGCCGACCTGCTGGATGCCGGTGACGGTGCGCAGCGCGGCGGCGAAGCCCGCGCTGGTGGAGTGGGCGACGATCACGCCGATCTGGTCGTAACTCGAGAAAACGGTACCGCCGTTGGCGGCGACGGCGGCCTTGGCGGCGGCGACGTCGGCGGGGGCGCTGATCACCAGGTAGGCCCGGGTGCCGGCGGCCCAGCCGGCCGCTGCGCCGGCGACGGCGGGCGCGGCGGCGGCCTGGGCCTCGGGGGCCTGGGCCGCGGGCGCGGAGACGGCTCCGGGGGCGGTGGGGGTGGTGGTCGCGGTGGCGGCGGTCGCGAACCCGGTGGGGGTGGCGAGCGCCATGGCCGAGAGTACGGCGAGGGCCGCGGCCGGGCGGCCGAGCCGCCGGGATATCAGGGGTGACATGTGTCCTCCGATTCGACCCGTGCGTGAGGGGGAACCACACGGGAATTGAAGGAAACATGCCAGATTGAACCGGAGTTGGGGAAGACTTTACGCCTGACGACTTCTCAGGGGGGCGTTACGTTTTGATGTCACGGGGGCCGGGCTCGTCACCCTTGTCCGCATCGAGCCCCGAACGTCCCGCTCCGACCGGACCACGGGTTCGAGCCCGCCCGTGCGCGAATTCGCGGGCGGGGGCGTCACAGTCCCCGATCGGGGTAGACGCCAGGCCATCCCGATCAGCCGAGGAGGACGTCATGCCCGCCGGTTCGAACAAGAAGCGCGAACGCCAGTACGAGCACATCAAGGACAGCGCCCTGGACCGCGGTGAGAGCGAGAAGCGGGCCAAGGAGATCGCCGCCCGCACCGTGAACAAGGAACGTGCGCGGCACGGCGAGTCGAAGACGGCCAGCCGCTCCTCGACCCACGACATGTCGTCGTCCCGGCGCGGCGGCCTGCGCTCGCACTCCGGCTCCCAGGGGCCGACCAAGGAACAGCTCTACAACGAGGCCAAGCACCGCAACATCCACGGCCGCTCCACGATGAACAAGAAGCAGCTCGAGGACGCGCTCGGCCGCTGACCGCCGTCCGGACGGGCGCGCGGCCGACCCGCCGCCGTGCTCCGCGGCGGCGGCCCGGCACCGGGGGTCAGCGGCCGAGCCGGGGAACGCGCAGGGCCAGGAGGGCGACGTCGTCGTCGTTGTCCGGCGGCCGGACCCGTTCGAGGAGCCGCTCGCAGAACGCTTCGAGCCGGTGGTGGGCGAGGGCTGCCGCATGGCGGCGGAGCCGGTCGAGGCCGGGGTCGACGCCGTGGGCGCGGGATTCGATGAGGCCGTCGGTGTAGAGCAGCAGGGTGGAGCCCGGCGGAAGGTGCGCGGTGGCGTTCCCGCGGGCGGCCTCGGCACCGGTGCCCAGGAGCAGGCTGTGCGGTGCGTGGAGGTACTCGGCGCGGCCGTCGTGGGTGACGACCAGGGGTGGGGGGTGTCCGGCGTTGGTCCACGTCCAGGTCCGGCCGGACTCCGGGTGCGGGCCCAGGCGCCCCAGGACAAGGGTGGCCATCAGCCGGTCGGTGACACGGCCCAGGGCGTGGTCGAGCTGGTCGACCACGCCGCTGGGCGGGCCCTGGTGGGACCAGGCGAGGGCGCGGAGCATGTTGCGCAGCTGGGCCATGCCCGCGGCGGCCTCCAGGTCGTGGCCCACGACGTCGCCGACGACCAGGACGGTGGTGTCGCCGGGAAGGGTGAAGACGTCGTACCAGTCGCCGCCGACCTGGGAGGCGTCCGGCGCGGACAGGTAGGCGGCGTGCAGTTCGACCCCGGGCAGGTCGGGGAGGTGGGGCAGCAGGTGGCGCTGCATCGTCTCGGCGACCCGCCGCTGGCGCTGGTACAGGCGCGAGTTGGAGATCGCCACGCCGGCCCGGCGGGTGATGTCCTCCAGCAGCGACAGGTCGCGGGTGGCGAAGCGCACCCGGCCCTCGCCGCGTCCCAGCGTGAGCGCGCCGAGGACCTCCTTGGCGCCGCGGACGGGGGCGATGGCCGCCGAGCGCATGCCGGTGGCGGCGAACAGTTCGTGCTGGACGACGGCGATGCCGGAGTCCGGTCGGCCCTGGTAGACCTGCGGGCCGGCCAGGGAGGCGGCGGTGCCGCGCAGGGCGCGGGAGAGCGGCATCGGGGACTGCGGTGACACCGCGGGTATCGGCCCTTCCAGCTCCGGATGCCAGACCGGGCGGCCGTCCCGCTGCTCGACCACGCGGGTGCGCCGGATGTCGCCGGTGTCGTCGATGAGGTCGATCACCATCCAGTCGGCCAGGCGCGGCAGCACCAGGCCCGCCAGCCGGTCGACCATCTCCTCCTCGTTCATCGTCGACGTCAACGAGGTGGTGGTCTCGGCGAGCAGGGCGAGCCGTTCGAGTTCGGACAGCTGCCCGGGTGCGTCGGCGGCCGTGTCGGCCGGGCGGGGATGGAACAGCACCAGGGTCGCCGGGCCGCCGGCCGTCCGGTAGGGGGTGGCGGTCCACCGCACCGGCAGCAGCACGCCGTCACCGCGCGCGAACCACGTGCTCGCGCCGCTGCACGCGGCACGGGACAGCACGGCGTCCATGAGCGGGCACTGCGCCCGCGGGAGAACACTGCCGTCCGGGCCGCGGTGCAGCAGCTCGTGGTGGTCACGGCCGAGTACGTCCGCGCGCGCCGTCCCCAGCAGCGCGAGGGCCCGATCGTTGACCGCGACGATCAGGCCGCTGTCCTCGACCACGTACGCGCCCAGGTCGCCGACGTCCGGTGCCGAACCCGACGGCGCGACCGGCACCGGCTCCTGCCCTCGCATGAGACGCACCCTTCGCCCGTCGGTCGGAGAGGTTGAAATCGGAGAGGTCGGTTGGAAAGTGACACCAGTAGATCACGCGGCCGCGGCGCCCGGGGGTGCGAACGCGGAAGCCCTCCCCGTCCGCGTTGGCACCTGCCGGGCGGCCGCCCCCGGGCCCGGCTCCCTCGCCGGCTGCCCCGTCGGCCCCTGCCGCACCGCGCCGTCGCGCTCTCAGGCCAGGCGCGCCGCTGCCAGGGCGAGCGCGCGGTCGAGCGCCGAGTCGGCGTCGCACGGCACGTCGGGCCGCACCCCGGTGCCCTCCCAGTTGGTGCCCGAGACCGGGTTGACCGCACGGGCGATGGGCACGCTGAGCTCCAGGTGCGGGTGCACCGTCCAGCCCTCGCGCGGGTGCGCACCGCCCCGGGTGGCCTCCCCGACGACCTCGGCGCGCCCGAGCTGCTGGAGGTCGTAGGCGAGTTCCTCGCCCCCGGAGAAGGTGTCCGCGCTCGTGAGCACGTAGATCGGCTTGCTGCCGCCGAAGCGGGCACCGGGGACGAACGGGGGCGTCCAGGACTGCGCGCCCACCTCGTTCTTCCGCGAGACCATGGTGTTCAGGTGGGTGCGCCCGTCGAGCAGGTAGGCGCACACGAAGGCGACCGTGTTCGGGTCTCCACCGGTGTTGCGGCGCAGGTCCAGGATGAGGGCGCGGGCGGGGGCCACCAGCGAGAGTGCCGCGGTCAGCGGCCGCGCCGCCCAGTCCAGCGGGAACAGCTTGGGTGCGATCTCCAGGACCGCGACGCCGTGGTCGAGGAGTTCCACCCGGGGAACGCCGTTCAGGAAGGTGTCGAACTCCCGCCGCACCGCGGCGAGTACCGCCGCGCCCGGCTCCGGCGGCACCGGCACGGCGTGGTGCTTGAGGCCCAGGTGCAGGTCTCCGTTGACGGATCTCAGGTCCGCGGTGACCGCTTCGGCCAACTCCTGGGCGGATTCGGTCCGGTAGGATCCCTCGGCGCTCCGAAGCCGCAGCAGGTCCGCCAGTTGACCGGCGACGTCGGGGAAGACGTAGTTCTCGCGGACCAGGTCGGCGATCGACTCGACGACGGCGACGGTGTCCAGCGCGGACGGCGATGTGGTGGAGGTCATGGAGAGGCAGTAGACCAGCCACTTGCCAAAGCGTCAATCACACTTAACGCTTGATCAGATGAATCACCGACCGGGCGAGACCGTCCAGCCGATCAGCGAACCGCGGCAACACGCCGCGCTCGCCCACCCCCTGCGCCAACGCCTGCTCTTCGCCCTGAGCAGCCGTCCGTCGACGATCAGCCGGCTCGCCGCGCAGCTCGGGGTCAACAAGGGCAGCGTCTCGCACCACCTCAGGGTGCTCTGCGAGGCGGGGCTGGTCCAGGACGCGGGAACGCGACGGGTGCGCGGCGGCACCGAGAAGTACTACCGGCGGACCGCCGAACGCTTCTTCGTCGCCGAACCGCAGGCCGAGGGCACGGCCGCACTACTCGGCGCCGTCGCCCAGGAGTTGGACCGCTCCCCCGGCAACCCCCTCCTGACCCTGCGGCACCTGCGGCTCGGCCCGGCCAAGGCGGCGCGGCTCGCCGAGGCACTGGCCGCACTGGCCGACGACACCGAGGAGGACCCGGAGGGCGAGCCGGTGCACGGCCTCCTGGTGACGCTCTACCAACAGGCCGGGACGTAGCGACCGCCGTCCCCGCTCGACGACCGGACCGCCGGGGCCCGGCGGTCACGCGACGGTCGTGTGCCTGCCGGGCCCCGGCGGTCACAGGGGCGGTCAGTTCGCCGGGGCGAACCTCTTGCGCCAGGCGAGCGAGACGTGGACCAGGGCGATCAGCACCGGCACCTCGATCAGCGGGCCGACGACACCGGACAGGGCCTGGCCGGAGGTGACGCCGAAGGTGGCGATCGCGACCGCGATGGCGAGTTCGAAGTTGTTGCCGGCCGCGGTGAAGGCGAGGGTCGCGGTGCGGTCGTAGCCGAGGCCGAGAGCCTTGCCGAGGGCGAAGGTGCCGAACCACATGACCGCGAAGTAGGCCAGCAGCGGCAGCGCGATGCGGGCGACGTCCAGCGGCTGAGAGGTGATGGTCCTCCCCTGGAGGGCGAAGAGGACCACGATGGTGAACAGCAGTCCGTACAGGGCCCAGGGGCCGATCCTGGGCAGGAACTTCCGCTCGTAGCGTTCGCGGCCGAGCTTCTTCTCGCCCAGGCGGCGGGTGAGGAAGCCGGCCAGCAGCGGGACGCCGAGGAAGACGACGACGTTGAGGGCGATCTTCCACATGGAGACGTCGAGGTGCCGGCCTCCGCCGAGGCCCAGCCAGCCTGGGAGCAGGTCGAGGTAGAACCAGCCCAGCACCCCGAACATCACGACCTGGAAGACGCTGTTGAGCGCCACGAGGACGGCGGCCGCCTCGCGGTCGCCGCAGGCCAGGTCGTTCCAGATGATCACCATGGCGATGCAGCGGGCCAGGCCGACGACGATCAGGCCGGTGCGGTACTCCGGCAGGTCGGACAGGAAGATCCAGGCGAGGGCGAACATCACCGCCGGGCCGACGAGCCAGTTGATCACCAGCGAGGAGACCATCAGCTTCCGGTCGCCGGTGACGGTGTCCAGCCGGTCGTAGCGGACCTTCGCGAGCACCGGGTACATCATGACCAGCAGGCCGAGCGCGATCGGCAGCGAGATCCCGCCGATCTCGACCTCGGCGAGGGCGTCGTTCAGACCGGGGACGAGGCGGCCCAGGCCCAGGCCCACGGCCATCGCGGCGAGGATCCACAGGGCCAGGTAGCGGTCGAGGAAGGAGAGCCGGCCGGCGACCGTCGCCGCCCCGGGTCCGGGGGCCGGAGCCGGCGGGGCCGACGGGGTGGGCCGGGTGCGGGCCATCAGCAGGACCTCTTCGTGTCGGCGTTGGCGCGGGCGGTGGAGGCGAGGTCGGCGAACTGCCCCGACAGGGACTCCAGCACCTCCGGGCGGAGCCGGTAGTACGTGAACCGGCCGCACGGCTCGGTGTCCACCACGCCGGCCTCCCGCAGCACCTTGAGGTGGTTGGAGAGGTTGGTCTGGCGGGCGCCGGTCTCCTCCACCAGGTGCGTGGTGCACAGGGTCTCGCGGGCCAGCAGGGTCACGATCCGGAGCCTGAGCGGGTCGGACAGCACTCGCAACAGTTCAGTGTCGACTGACATCACCATGGACTGATACTTTCACATCAGCCGGGGCTGACACCAGCGAGGACTGATCCGTCACGCCGTCGCCGCGGACGCCCGACCCCGATACGAAGGACCGCTCCCCCATGACCTCCGCCCCGCCGCTCGCCTCCGTGCTGTTCGTCTGCGTCCACAACGCCGGCCGCTCCCAGATGGCGGCCGGCTTCCTCGCCCACCTCGCCGGGGACCGCGTCGAGGTCCGCTCCGCCGGCTCCGCCCCCGGCCACGAGGTCAACCCGGCCGCCGTCGCCGCGATGGCCGAGGTCGGCATCGACATCTCCGGCCGGAAGCCGAAGGTGCTCACCGACGAGGCCGTCCGGTCCTCCGACTACGTCATCACCATGGGCTGCGGCGACGCCTGCCCGTACTTCCCAGGCAAGGAGTACCTCGACTGGCAGCTGGACGACCCGGCCGGCCAGGGCGTCGAGGCGGTCCGGCCGATCCGCGACGCCGTCAAGGCCCTGGTCGAGCGGCTCGTCGCGGAGATCGACGCCAGGGCCGCCGACGGACCGCAGGGCTGACCGCACGAGCGGAGCCGACGCACCGGGCGCGGCGGCCCAAGGGGCGGGCCGAGGGGGTGGGCCGCTCCCCGACGCGACCCGCCGGACTACAACCCGGGGGTGTAGGGGGCGATGCCGACGATCAGGATGTCGCGCCGGCCGTCCCCGCCGGCGGCGCCCAGGCGGACCGGGCCGACGTAGTGGCTGACCCGGCGGTCGTGCACGCCGTAGCCGTCCAGCGGCTCGGTCAGCACGAAGCGGGCGTGGATGTCCTCGGGCGGCAGCGCGTCGGGGCGCCGCCCGGCGCTCCCGGGGGTCGCGATGACGTTCTCACCGCCCTCGACGTTCCGGCGGCCGACGAGGTGGGCGAAGGTGAAGGTGGCCGGTGAACCGCCGTCCTGGTGCAGGCAGTCGGGTGAGGAGACCGCGACCTGGTCCCGCCCGTGCACACCGAGCGCGATCAGGTGGACGCCGACGTACACCGGGACGCGGTGGAGGTCCTCCAGCCACAGCGCGTGGCCGAGATCGGCGCGGATCAGGGCGTCGAGCAGCCGGTTGCCGCGCAGCGCGGGCGGGATGTCCGGCAGCCGGCGGCGCACCCGGGGGTACTCCGGATTGTGCTCGTCCTGCCAGTACTCGGTGACGGTGCCGAACTCCTCGTCGGGCGCGCCGGGGACATAGGACAGCTCGCCGGTCCACGGCAGGTGGACGGCGTGCGAGTAGCGGCGGAACCGGTGGGTCGCCCGCGCGTACGGATCCGCGGGCAGGTCCTGGTACGCCGCGGCGAGCTCGGCGAGGTCCTCGGCCATCGCGTCGACGTCGATGCCCAGGTCGGCGGCGCCCAGCCGGGCCCAGCCCTCCCGGCGCACCCGCACGGTCCCGTCGTCCGGCGGCGCTCCGGCCACCCGGCCGAGCGTGCTCGCGGTGTCGTCCATCGGCTGCTCCCTGCCTTCCCGGTCGGCCCGGTCGGGGCGCCGGGCGTCCCCGCCCGTGCCCCTCCACGCTGGCACGTCCCGGGCGGCCGCACCGCCGGAGCGTCCCCCGTGCGGAGGAGCGCGGGGTCCGCAGCCGGGGCGGGTGCCGGCGTCCGTGGCCGACCGGATCCGGCACGGGGCCGGTGCGACAGGTGTGAACGGCGCGGGGCCGGGCAGCCGCGCGGCATGCTGCTGATTCGACCGCCCGGGGTGTACTCGCCCCAGGGCGACACGGAACTGCTGGCCGACTGTGTGCGCCGGGAGGCACTGGACGGCTCCAGCCGGGTGCTCGACCTGTGCACCGGCACCGGGGCCGTGGCGCTCGCCGCCGCGCGCAGCGGGGCACTGGTCACGGCGGTCGACCTGTCCGGCCGGGCGGTGGCCGCCGCCTGGTGCAACACCCGTCTGCACTGCGGCCGGGTCCGGCTGTGCCGGGGCGACCTGCTGTCCCCGATCCCCGGCGAGCGGTTCGACCTGGTGACCGCCAACCCGCCGTACGTCCCCACCGGCCCCGGTCGGGTGGCTCCCGGCCGGGGCGCGGCCCTGGCCTGGGACGCCGGACCGGACGGCCGGCTGGTCCTGGACCGGATCTGCCGGACCGTCCCGCGGGTCCTGACCGGGGGCGGTGTGCTGCTGGTCGTGCAGTCCGCGCTCGCGGACGTCGAGGCGACCCTCGCACTGCTGCGGTCCGCCGCGCTGCGCACCTCGGTGGTGGCCCGGCGGCGCCAGCCCTTCGGGCCGGTGATGACGGCCCGGGCCGGCTTGTTCGAACGGCTCGGGATGATCGGGCCGGGTGAGCGCGAGGAGGAACTGGTGGTGGTGCGGGGTGTCCGTGAACGGTGACCGGCCCGCCACCCGGGTGACCGTCGTCCCGGGCGGCCCGCTGCTGGTCGAGGGTCCGGTGGAGGTGGTCCTCCCGGACGGCGGGCGGCGGCTCTCCGAGCGCCCGGTGGTGGCCCTGTGCACGTGCCGGCGCAGCCGCGTCTACCCGTTCTGCGACGCCAGCCACCGCCGCCGCGGTCGGGTCCGCCGGGCGCCGGCCCGCGGCACGGGCGAGGGGTGAGCGCCGGGCCGGCCGTGCGATCGCGCCCGGGCCGCCGACGCGCCGGGCCGGCGGGCGAGCAGCCGACACCCTCGCCGCGCCGACCGGGCGTTAGCATCCAGACAGCCGTGGCCGGCCGGCCCGGATGACGCGGAGCGGAGAGGCGGAGACTGCCATGGGAATCGAGATCCGGATCGAGCCGCTGGGCGACCACGAGCACCTGGTCCGGGTCCGCGAGGGCGCCGCCGAGGCCGAGACCCGGATCCGGGTCACCGACGGCGTCCTCGACCTGCCGCAGGTCACCGGCGCCGACGAGACCAGGATCGTCCACGAGACGGTGGCCTTCCTCGTCGAGCGCCAGCCCGTGATCGACATCCCGCCGATGATCGACCTGGACGACCTCGCGGACGCCTACGGCACCTCGTACCTGGACGACCTCGGCCGGCGCCTCACCACGCGGTGAGGCGCCGTTGACGTACGGGCGGGCCGCGTCGAGCCCCTGGCCGCGGGTCGGCCCGGCGTCCGACGGTCGTCAGCCCTCCGTCACGTCGTCGGGTCGGACCTCGATGTGGTCGGCCGCGAGGTCCACCGCGACCCGGTGCTCCATCCCCAACGACTCCAGGAACTTCACCGGCAACTGCACCCGACCACTACGGTCCAGCATCACGTACTCACGCTCGTTCACCGACTCCTCACCATGCTCGTCCGTCACCATGCGCCGCAACACCTCACTCGCCGTCCGACCGTCCCGGATCGCCACCGTCCGACGCACCTCACCCGCCACCATCGGATCATGCGTCACGATCACCACCGTCGCCCCCAACTCCCGGTTCACCGTACGGAACGACTCGAAGATCACCCCCGCCGTCTCCGAATCCAACTCCCCCGTCGGCTCATCCGCCAACAACACCGGCGGATCGTTCGCCATCGCCACCGCGATCGCCACCCGCTGCTGCTGACCACCCGACAACTCACCCGGCCTGCGACGCGCCAGATCCCCGATCTCCAACGCCTCCATCAACTCCGCCACCCGCACCGCCCGCGCCCGCGCCCCACCCCCACCCGAACGACGACCCCGCAACTGCATCGGCAACGCGATGTTCTCCGCCGCCGTCAGGAACGGCAACAGATTCCGCGCCGTCTGCTGCCAGATGAACCCCACCACCTCACGCCGGTACCGCAACCGCTCCTTGACCGACATCTCCAACAAATC
>NZ_JBSFWR010000016.1:0-104049 GCF_053594915.1 Kitasatospora sp. NPDC002543
GTTACATTCCGAACCCGGAAGCTAAGCCTTACAGCGCCGATGGTACTGCAGGGGGGACCCTGTGGGAGAGTAGGACGCCGCCGAACAATTCTTCTAGAGAAGCCCCCGCCGGGTGAACCGGTCGGGGGCTTCTCTGTTGTAGGGTCAACATGCAATTGTCGTCACACGGGACAGGAGGCCCCCGGGTGGAGGTCCAGGAGACGCGGGTCCAGACCGATCGCGTCCTCACCATCCCCAACATGCTGAGCATGGGCCGGCTGGTCGGTGTTCCGCTGTTTCTCTGGCTCATCCTGTGGCCGGTGTTCGACGGGCCCAACAACGACGGTTGGGCCCTGTTGATCCTGATGCTGAGTGGGATCAGCGACTATCTGGACGGAAAGCTCGCCCGGAGGTGGGGGCAGATCAGCCGGGTGGGGCAGCTGCTCGATCCGCTGGCCGACCGGCTCTATGTGCTGTCCACGCTGGTCGGACTGACCTGGCGTGAGATTCTGCCGTGGTGGCTCACCGCGATCCTGTTGGCCCGTGAGGTATTCATCGCCGGGCTGCTGCCGATTCTGAACCGGCACGGCTACGGCCCGCTCCAGGTGAGTTTCCTGGGCAAGGCCGCGACCTTCAATCTGATGTACGCGTTTCCGCTTCTGCTGCTCGGCAGTGTGGACAGCTGGATCGCCCGGCCGGCCGAAGTGGTGAGCTGGGCGTTCATCTGGTGGGGGACGACGCTCTACTGGTGGGCCGCGATTCTCTACGCGGTTCAGGCGAGGCGGATCGTCCGGGGGAGCGCCGCGGGCCCGGCGTCCACAATCTGAGACGTGATCTGAGAGAAGCCCCACGCCTCCTCGGTGCGTCGGACGAGACCTTCCGGGTAGAGAACCTTCTGGAACGCTTTGATGGACCTGCTGGTCCACCACCGCGAAGGAGGACGCACCCGTAATGAAAGCCGTTGTAATGGCAGGGGGCGAGGGCACCCGACTCCGCCCGATGACCTCCAGCATGCCGAAGCCGCTGCTTCCGGTCGCCAACAGGCCGATCATGGAGCACGTGCTTCGGCTGCTGAAGCGGCACGGCCTCTCCGACACCGTCGTCACCGTGCAGTTCCTGGCATCGCTGGTCAAGAACTATTTCGGTGACGGCGAAGAGCTGGGCATGCATCTGACCTATGCCCACGAGGAGACGCCACTGGGCACTGCGGGGAGTGTCAAGAACGCCGAGGACGCGCTCAAGGACGATTCCTTTCTGGTGATCTCCGGTGACGCGCTGACCGACTTCGATCTCTCGGAATTGATCGACTTTCACCGCAGCAAGAACGCTCTGGTCACCGTCTGTCTCACGAGGGTGCCGAACCCACTGGAGTTCGGCATCACGATCACGGACGACGAGGGGAGGGTCGAGCGTTTCCTGGAGAAACCGACCTGGGGGCAGGTTTTCTCCGACACGGTGAACACCGGTATCTATGTGATGGAACCCGAGGTCTTCGACTACGTCGCGGCGGGCGAGTCCGTCGACTGGTCGAGCGACGTCTTCCCCCAGCTGTTGAAGGAGGGCAAGCGGGTCTACGGCTACGTCGCGGAGGGCTACTGGGAGGACGTGGGCACCCACGAGAGCTACGGCAAGGCCCAGGCGGACGTCCTGGAGGGCAAGGTCGACGTCGAGCTCGACGGCTTCGAGATCTCTCCCGGGGTCTGGGTCGCCGAGGGAGCCGAGGTGGACCCGGAGGCGGTGCTGCGCGGGCCGCTGTACATCGGGGACTACGCCAAGGTCGAGGCCGGCGTGGAGATCCGCGAGCACACCGTGCTGGGCAGCAACGTGGTCGTGAAACGCGGCGCGTTCCTGCACAAGGCGGTGGTGCACGACAACGTGTACGTCGGACCGCAGAGCAATCTGCGGGGCTGCGTGGTCGGCAAGAACACCGACGTGATGCGTGCCGCGCGGATCGAGGACGGCGCGGTGATCGGGGACGAGTGCCTGGTCGGCGAGGAGTCGATCATCGGGGCGAACGTCCGGGTCTACCCGTTCAAGACCATCGAGGCCGGTGCCGTCGTCAACACTTCGGTGATCTGGGAGTCGCGCGGCCAGGAGCACCTCTTCGGAGTCCGCGGCGTCTCGGGCGTCCTGAACGTCGAGATCACCCCGGAGCTGGCGGTGCGGCTGGCGGGGGCGTACGCGACGACCCTGAAGAAGGGCGCCACCGTCACCATTGCGCGTGACCACTCGCGTGGTGCGCGTGCGCTCAAACGGGCGATGATTTCGGCGCTCCAGACCTCCGCGATCGACGTCCGCGACCTCGAGAACGTGCCCATGCCGGTCGCGCGGCAGCACACGGCGCGGGGGAGCGCGGGCGGGATCTTCCTGCGGACCACGCCGGGCGTGCCGGACTCGCTGGACATCCTGTTCTTCGACGAGCGCGGGGCGGACCTCTCGCAGGCCGGCCAGCGCAAGCTCGACCGGGTCTACGCCCGCCAGGAGTTCCGGCGGGCCTTCCCCGGTGAGATCGGGGACCTGACCTTCCCGTCCAGCGTCTTCGACTCGTACGCGGGCAACCTGCTGCGGGCGGTGGACACCACCGGGGTCCGGGAGGCCGCGCTGAAGGTGGTCGTGGACACCGCGCACGGCAGTGCCGGCCTCGTTCTGCCGAGCATCCTCGGCCGGCTCGGGGTGGAGGCACTCACCGTCTCCACCGGGCTGGACGAGGCGCGGCCGACCGAGGACGCGGAGGCGCGCCGGGCCGGCCTGGCCAGGCTGGGTGAGCTGGTGGCCTCCTCGCGGGCGGCCTTCGGGGTGCGGTTCGACCCCGTGGGCGAGCGCGTCGCGTTCGTGGACGAGCTCGGCCGGGTGATCGACGACGACCGGGCGCTGCTGGTGCTGCTGGACCTGGTCGCGGCCGAACGGCGCAGCGGGCAGGTGGCACTGCCGGTGACCACCACCCGGATCGCCGAGCAGGTCGCCGCCTACCACGGCACCCAGGTGATCTGGACCACCACGACGCCGGACGACCTCGCCAAGGCGGCCTCCGCGGAGGGCACGGTGTTCGGCGGGGACGGCCGCGGCGGTTTCGTGGTGCCCGAGTTCAGCGGGGTGCTGGACGGCGCCGCGGCGTTCGTCCGGCTGGTCGGCCTGGTGGCGCGGACCCAGCTCACGCTGAGCCAGATCGACGCGCGGATCCCGCAGGCGCACATCCGGCGCCGGGACATCGCGACGCCGTGGGCGGCCAAGGGCATGGTCATGCGCTCGGTGGTGGAGGCGGCCGGCAGCCGTCGGCTGGACACCACCGACGGGGTCCGGGTGGTCGAGGCGGACGGGCGCTGGACGCTGGTGCTGCCGGACCCGGCCGAGGCGGTCACCCACCTGTGGGCCGAGGGCCCCGACGACGAGGCCACCGAGGCGCTGCTGGACGAGTGGGCGGCCGTGGTCGACGGCGCGGGGCGGTGACGGCCCGGGGCTGACCACGGTCCGGAGCCGAGCCGGGCACGGTCGGGAGCCGGGCCCGGAACTACCTCGGACGGCGGGGCGCGCGGTGTGATCCGCGCGCCCCGCCGTCCGTTTTCACATCATTCGGAATACTCCGTCACGTTCCGTCATGTGTGCAGCGTGTGTGCAGCTCAGGGGCCGTGCACGGGCCCCCTCGGCGACGTGGGACGATGGTCTCCATGCCAGCGACGCCGACGCCGAGTGCCCCGAACGGACGGTACAACCGCCCGGACGCCTCGATGTCCTTGCTGACCAGCGTGATGGACCACAGCCTGGACGAGGGCTACGCGGAGGCGGCCGCCGCGCGCGGCGGAGCCCGCGACAGCCGGATACCCGGCACCCTGCAGGGACTGCTCACGCTCGGCGCCGGGCTCGCGCTGGTCGGCGCGGTGGTGACGGTGGGCGCGGTGAACGCGCACGAGGCCGAGCCGTCGCTGGCCAAGGAGCGGGACGCACTGATCCACCGGATCAACGACAGCAACACCTCGGCCGACCAGTTGCAGAAGCAGGTGCAGGAACTGCGGCTCAAGGTCGACAGCACGCAGCAGCAGGCGCTCGCCTCGGGCGACGGGGACCCGGGCGGGGTGAGCGGGGCGGTGGGCCTCGGGCAGGTCACCGGGCCGGGTCTGAAGCTGGTCCTGGAGGACGCCGCCGGTACGGGCCTCGGCGGCAACGTCGACCCGCGGGCCGGGCAGGGCTTCTCCAACAGCGGCCGGCTGCGGGACCGCGACCTGCAGCTCGTGGTGAACGGCCTCTGGGGAGCCGGGGCCGAGGCGATCGCGATCAACGGCCAGCGACTGACGGCACTGTCCGCGATCCGGGCCGCGGGCGAGGCGGTGCTGGTGGACAACCGGCCGCTGGTGCCGCCGTACAGCATCCAGGCGATCGGGGACGGCTCGCAGCTCCTCGCCGCCTTCGAGAAGGACATGGCCGGGCAGTACCTGCGGCTTCTCCAGGAGCAGTACGGCATCAAGTCGACGCTCTCCGTGCAGAAGAGCCTGACGCTGCCGGCGGCGGTCGGGGTGACGCTGCGGACCGCCCAGCCGGTGACCCCCGAAGCCTCGCCCGCGGCCCCGACGACTCCGGGCGGAACGCCGCCGGGCGGCGCCGCGACCCAGCAGAGCCCCGGCGCGTCCGTCCCACCGGCGGCCCAGCCTTCCGCGTCGCCGCCGCCGGCCGCGCCCAGCGGTACGTCCAGCGCCAAGCGGCGTCCGACGACCGGATCCACCAAGACCTCGACAGGGACAGGAGCAGCCAGACCGTGATTGCCGTACTGGGTCTTGTGATCGGGGTGGTCGTCGGCCTCTTCGTCCAACCCGAGGTGCCGGACGCCGTCGTGCCCTATCTGCCGATCGCGGTGGTGGCGGCGCTGGACGCCGTGTTCGGCGGCGTCCGGGCGATGCTCGACGGGATCTTCAACGACAAGGTGTTCATCGTCTCGTTCCTGTCGAACGTGGTGGTCGCGGCACTGATCGTCTTCCTCGGCGACCAGCTGGGCGTCGGCTCGCAGCTGTCGACCGGTGTGGTCGTCGTCCTGGGCATCCGCATCTTCTCCAACGCGGCCGCGATCCGGCGCCATGTCTTCCGTGCCTGAGCCGGGCCGCGAGGCGGTGGCCGCGGAGAAGCGGGAGGCCCCGGCGGCCGGTCCGGTCCCCGGGGAGCCGGGCGCAAGGACGAGCGGGAAGGCGGCCGAGGAGACGGCTGCGAAGCCCGCCGAGGACGCCGTGGACGGGCCCGAACCGGAGCCGGCCGGGCCCGCCGGGCCGGAGGGCCCGGCGGCCGCGTCCGAGGCCGCCCAGGCGGCGGGGGAGACGGCCGGGGCCGGGGAGGCCTCGGAGGGGAAGTCTGACGCTAAGGCTGAGCCTGAGGCCGCTCCGGTGGCCGAGCCGACGCTGCGGCTCACGAAGGTCGTGGAGCCGGCACCCCGGGGCGCTCCGGAGGCCTCGTCGGCGGCCGAGGCTCAGCCGGAACCCGTGCCCGCCGCCGAGCCCGTGCCCGCCGCCGAGCCCGAGGCGGAATCCGCACCGGAGCCGGAGCCGGACGCCGGGCCCGAACCCGCCGCGGACCGGAACGCCGGCCGGCGGCGGCTGAAGGCGGCGCTCTGGCCGCCGCGGCTCTCGCGCGGGCAACTGGTGGTGGCGCTGCTGCTGTTCTCGCTCGGTCTGGGCCTGGCGATCCAGGTGCGGTCGACCAACGACCACCACAGCCAGCTCCGCGGGGCCCGCCAGGAGGACCTGGTGCGGATCCTCGACGAACTGGACAGCCGTCAGCAGCGTCTCCAGCAGGAGAAGGCGGAGTTGGAGCAGTCCCTGGCGAAGTTGGAGAACAGCTCCAACCAGGCCAAGGAGGCCCAGGAGCAGACCAGGAAGAAGGTGACGGAGCTCGGCGTGCTCGCCGGCACCGTCAAAGCCACTGGTCCGGGCATCGTACTCACGGTCGATGATCCCCAAGGGCAGGTGAAGGCAGATATGCTGCTGGACACCCTGCAAGAACTTCGAGCGGCGGGGGCGGAGGCGATTCAGATCAACGATGTGCGCGTGGTGGTCAACACCTACTTCACCGACCTGTCGGGCGGCGGGGTGCAGATCGACGGGAAGAAGGTCTCGCAGCCCTACCGCTTCACGGTCGTGGGGAACCCGCAGGATCTGACACCCGCGCTGAACATCCCGGGAGGTGTCGTCCGCACGCTGGAGAGCCACCAGGCGCGGGCGACGATCACCCAGCAGCAGAAGGTGGTCGTGGACGCCCTCGTCGACCCGAAGTCGCCGCAGTACGCCAAGCCGGCTTCGAAGTGACGGGGCGCCCGACGAACGGCCCGTCAAGGGCGGGCGGCACCCGGTTCGGGGCGCCGCCGTCACATGGGCGAGACTGGTTCGCACCAGTACGCTCCGGAGCAACAACCGCAGTACCAACCGCCGGAGTACCACTCCAGCGGGCCCGAGCAGCAGCGAGCGGGCCCGCAGCATGTCCGAGGTTCTCACCCTGCCCCGCGGGCGGGTCTGTCACACGCAAGGGGATTCGCCCGTGAGTTTCTTCTCGAAGTTGTTCGGTCGTAACAAGGGCCGTGACGCGGCCGCCGTCGAGGCGCCCACCGCGCGTCACCGCCGCCCCGAGGACGAGCCCGCCGTGCCGGGCATGCGCCCGGCCCCCGAGGCCGCGCCGTACGCGGGTCAGCAGCTCTACCGGGACGGTGGAGCCGCCCAGTACGCGGGGAATCAGGCGGGCTACGGCGCGTCGGTTGACCCCTCCGGCGAGCCGCGCATAGGTTTCCCGTCAGGACCCTCAACCTCTGGTGGAGGGTTTGCCCCGGATCCGTACGCCGGGCACAACCCGTCGGGTGTGCCGCGCCAGGAGGCTGTGAACATGGCTGGCCCCACTCCGTGCCCCAGGTGCGGCAACCAGAACCCGGCCTCGGCCCGGTTCTGTTCCAACTGCGGCACGGCGCTGCGCGGCGGTCTGCTCCCGGAGGGGGCGGCGGAGACCACGTCGACCATCTCCATCTCCGGCCTGGAGTCGTACGACCCCACCACCACGACCGGCACCGGCGCCACGCCGGCCCTGTCGGCCGAGGTGCTGTCGGCGATCGACGCGCTGCCGCCGGGCTCGGCCCTGCTGATCGTCCAGCGCGGTCCGAACTCCGGCAGCCGCTTCCTGCTGGACTCGGACGTCACCACGGCGGGTCGCCACCCGCAGGGTGACATCTTCCTGGACGACGTCACGGTCTCCCGCCGGCACGTGGAGTTCCGCCGCACCCCGGCCGGCTTCAGCGTCGCGGACGTGGGGAGCCTCAACGGCACCTACGTGAACCGGGAGCGGATCGACGAGGTGTCGCTGAACAACGGCGACGAGGTCCAGATCGGGAAGTACCGGCTGGTGTTCTTCGCCGGCCACAACCGGGGGTACTGAAAACGACGTCGGTAGGAGCCCGAGTGAATACGAATACCCCTTCCTCTTCTCTCGGGGCGGCCACCCCAACCCCGTCCGGTCCGCACGCGGACTGCGGCGGACGCGGGGTGGTCGCGGGCCCGCGGCAGCCGGTCCGGGCCGATCGGCCCGCCGGCCGTCGGCGCGGCGGTGACGAGCTGCTGAGCATCGGCGCGGTGCTGGCCTTCCTGCGCGACGACTTCCCCGAGGTGACCATCTCCAAGATCCGCTTCCTGGAGGCGGAGGGGCTGGTCGAGCCCCAGCGCACGCCCTCGGGGTACCGCAAGTTCAGCCCGGCCGACGTCGAACGGCTGGCGTACGTCCTGCGCATGCAGCGGGACCACTACCTGCCGCTGCGGGTGATCCGGGAGCACCTGGACGCCATCGAGCGCGGCGAGAACCCGCCCGCGCTGCCCGCCGCCGACACGCGCCCCGGGCCGCTGGAGGAAGCGGACCGGGAGCTGGTGGCCGCCGGCGAGGTGCCCTCCGGCGTCCGGCTGGGGCGTGCCGAACTGCTGGCCGCGGCCGAGGCCGGGGAGCCGGAGCTGGCCGAGTGGGAGTCCTACGGGCTGGTCGCCCCGGGGCCGGACGGCGGCTACGACGGCGAGGCGCTCCAAGTGGCCCGGTTGGTCGCGGAGCTCGGCCGGTACGGGCTGGAGCCCCGGCACCTGCGTGCCATGAAGGCCGCGGCGGACCGCGAGATCGCGCTGGTGGAGCAGGTGGTGGCGCCACTGCGCCGGCACCGGAACCCGCAGACCAGGGCGCACGCGGAGGCCACCGCCCGGGAGCTCGCGACGCTGTCCGTACGGCTGCACGCGGCCATGGTCCAGGCCGGTCTGCGGACCCGTGGTTAGGGCCCGTCCGACCGGTCGTTCCGGCGACCGCGCGGCCCGGGGGCGCGAACCGCACCGCGCTGACCAGCGGCGTCGGCCCTGCGCTTTCATATCCGGGAGCGGAGCCATAGGGTTGCCTGTGTGAATGAGCTCGACGTCGTGGGTGTCCGGGTGGAGATGCCTTCCAACCAGCCGATCGTGCTGCTGCGGGAGGTCGGGGGAGATCGCTACCTGCCGATCTGGATCGGCCCCGGCGAGGCGACCGCGATCGCCTTCGCCCAGCAGGGCATGACGCCGGTGCGCCCGTTGACGCACGACCTGTTCAAGGACGTCCTGGAGGCGCTCGGCCAGCAGCTCACCGAGGTCCGCATCACCGACCTGCGGGAGGGCGTGTTCTACGCCGAGCTGGTGTTCGCCGGCGGGGTCGAGGTGAGCGCCCGGCCGTCCGACGCCATAGCGCTGGCGCTGCGCACCGGCACGCCGATCTACGGGAGCGAGGAGGTGCTCGCCGAGGCGGGCATCGCGATCCCGGACGAGCAGGAGGACGAGGTCGAGAAGTTCCGCGAGTTCCTCGACCAGGTGTCGCCCGAGGACTTCGGGGGCAGTGGTCCGCAGTAGCGAGGACCCCTGTGCGGCCTTCTGGCCCATCGTTTTGCGAAAAACCGTCCTCCTACCCACACTAGGGGCACGAAAAACCACTCTCCTGAGTGATGCGGATTGTCTGACCCGGCGTGGCGATCGTTGACGGGTCATAGGGGACTGCCTACCGTCAGGAGTGGCTGTCCGGGTGGCCGATGCCCGCAGTCGGGTTGCCCGCAGCACGAGTGGACGGAGGCAGGCATGAGCAGCACCGGCGATGACGCGGCCGTGGGAGGCCGGTGCGCCGTGCACATGCCGCGCACCGCTCGCACCGTCACCGATCTCCCCAGGGTCGGCAGGTTCCCGGCCGTACAACCGGGCCAGCCGGCCATCGAACGGCTGGTCCCGACGTCCGACCTGCTCGGGTTCCGCGGTCCGACGGCCTGCGCGGCGGCCGGCATCACGTACCGCCAGCTGGACTACTGGGCCCGTACCGGACTGCTGGAGCCCAGCGTCCGCACCGCGTACCCGTCGACCAGCCAGCGGCTCTACAGCTTCCGCGACATCCTGCTGCTGAAGATCGTGAAGCGGCTGCTCGACGCGGGTGTCTCGCTGCAGAACATCCGGGTGGCGGTCGCCCACCTCCAGTCCGCCGACCAGGCCGACCTGGCCGGGATGACGCTGATGTGCGACGGCGCGACGGTGTACGAGTGCACCACCCCGCAGCAGGTGGTGGACCTGCTGAAGGGCGGTCAGGGGGTCTTCGGCATCGCGGTGGGCGCGGTCTGGCAGGAGCTGGAGCTCACCCTCGGGCGACTGCACGCCGAGCGCACCGACACCGGCGAGACCGTGGTCGGGCACGATCCGGCCGACGAACTGGCCCAGCGCCGCAACCGGGCGGTCTGAGCAGGCCTTCCACGGGGCCGCGGGCCCGAACGGGGAACCGTTCGGACCCGCGGCCCCGTCGTGTTCCCTGTTGACGTGATCGAGGGAGGGCACGTGGGAGTCGGCACCGGGATATCGGGGCTGCTGCGGCGCAGGGCCGGGCTGCTGGGGGTGCGGCTGCGGCAACGGGGTACGCAGCGCCGGGTGTTCCAGCTCGGAACGGTGCTCTGCTCGCTGGCGCTGGCCCCGAGCGCCTGGGTGTGGTGCTCCGCGGGGGACCGGGTGGGCACGGTGGAGAGCGCGCCCGCCGCGCCGGTCGCGGTGGTCTTCGGCGCAGGTCTGTACCAGGGCAGGCCCTCGCCGTACCTGGAGCACCGGCTGGTCGCGGCGGCGGACCTGTACCGGGAGGGGAAGGTGCAGGCGATCCTGGTGACCGGGGACAACGGGCGGGTCGAGTACTCCGAGCCCGACGCGATGTACGACTACCTGACCCGGCACGGGGTGCCCGAGGACCGGGTGGTGCGGGACTACGCGGGATTCGACACCTGGGACTCCTGCACCCGGGCGCGCCGGATCTTCGGGGTGGACCACGCGGTGCTGGTCAGCCAGGACTTCCACGTCCGCCGGGCACTGGCGCTGTGCGAGGCGGCGGGCATCCGCTCGTACGCGGTCGGGGTGCCGGAGCAGCACGACGCCACCTGGCTGTACGGCGGGCTGCGGGAGGTCGCCGGGGCCGGCAAGGCGGCGGCGAACGCCTGGCTGCGGCCGGACCCGGTGTTCCTGGGGCCCCGGGAGGACGGCATCCCGAGGGCGCTGGCGGCCGCCGCGGCGCAGCGGCCCTAGGGACGGCGGCCGGGTTCGTACGGACTGTCGGACCCGTGCGCGATGATCGGCGGGTGCGATCTCTGCCGAGCATCATCCACCTCGACATGGACGCCTTCTTCGCGGCGGTGGAGCAGGCGGCCAAGCCCAGCCTGCGCGGCAAGCCGGTGATCGTCGGAGGGCTCGGCGGGCGCGGGGTGGTCTCCACGGCCTCGTACGAGGCGCGGAGGTTCGGGGTGCACTCGGCGATGCCGATGGCGCAGGCGCGCAGGCTCTGCCCCAACGCGGCCTTCCTGTCGGGGCGGTTCGAGGCCTACCGGCAGAACAGCGAGATCGTGATGGGGCTGCTGCGGCAGCTGTCCCCGTTGGTGCAGCCGCTCAGCCTGGACGAGGCCTTCGTGGACCTGGAGGCCGGCCCGTACGGCCCGGCGCTGCTGGCGGCGGACCACGACACGGGAGAGCAGCTGGTGCTCGCGCTGGCGGAGGACCTGCGGGCGGACATCCGGCGGCGGACCGGGCTGACCGGCTCCGTGGGGGCCGCAGGGTCCAAGCTGATGGCCAAGATCGCCTCCGAGCAGGCCAAGCCGGACGGGCTGGTCCTGATCGAGCCCGGGCAGGAGCGGGCCGTGCTCGGCCCGATGCCGGTGCGGGCGCTGCCCGGGATCGGGCCGGCCACCGAGCAGGTGCTGCGCCGGGCCGGGCTCAACACGGTGGCCGACCTCGCGGAGGCGGGGGAGGCGGAGCTGGTGCAGCTGGTGGGGCGGGCGCACGGTGCCGGGATCTTCCAGATGTCCACGGGGCTGGACGAGCGGCCGGTGGTCGCCGACCAGGACGCCAAGTCCGTGTCGGTGGAGGACACCTACGAGGTGGACCTGGCCGACCGGGAGCGGGTGCTGCGCGAGGTCGAGGCGCTGGCCGGCCGGTGCGTGCGGCGGCTGCGGGCGGCCGGGCGGTCGGGGCGCACGGTGGTGCTCAAGGTCCGGCGGTTCGACTTCTCGACGCTGACCCGCTCGGAGACCCTCGGCGGGCCCACGGACGACGAGACGGTGATCACCGCGACCGCGCGCCGACTGGCCGAGCAGGTGGACATCGCCGGCGGGGTCCGGCTGCTGGGCGTGGGCGTCACCCAACTCGCCGACTACACCCAGGAGGACCTGTTCGCCCAGGCGCTGCGGGAGGAGGCCGCGGAGCACGCGGAGGCGGCGGCCGAGGCCGAGCCGGTCGAGGAGGAGCCGGAGGCCGTCGTGGTGCGGCGGTGGATGCCCGGGCAGGACGTCCGGCACGAGGAGTTCGGGCCGGGCTGGGTGCAGGGCAGTGGCGTCGGGAGGGTCACCGTGCGGTTCGAGACGCCGTGGAGCGGGCCGGGGCGGGTGCGGACCTTCGCGGTGGACGACCCGGCGCTGGAACCGACCCGGCCGCTGCCGCTGCGCCGGGTCGAGGACGGGAGCGAGCACGGGGGCGGGAGCGAGGGCGGCGGATCGGACAGGGGTGGCGGATCGGACACGGGGGCCTGAAACGCGAAGCGGCCCCACCCGGTGGGGGAGTACCGGGTGGGGCCGATCACCGTGCCGGGTCCCGTACGGTCGTGATGCCCTCGCGACGTACGGGGACCCGGGGCCCCGCGCCCTGTCCCTGAGCGCGGGGGCCGGACGCCTCGTCAGGCGTCGGTCTTGACCAGCTCGGGGCTGGAGTCCTGCTGGGCCGAACCGCCGACGACGGTCGCGGTGGCGGCCGCCGTACCGCCGCGGATCAGGAACGGGACGACGCCGGCGACGACGCAGACGACGGCCGCGGTCCAGAACGCGTGCTTGTAGGCGTCCAGGGTGGGCAGGGAGAGCGGGATCTGCGGCGGCAGCTTCATGGTGTCGCCGGTCAGGATGGCGGCCATCACGGCGGTGCCGATCGCGCCGCCCACCGTGCGCAGCACGGAGTTCATGCCGTTGGCGATGCCGCTCTGCTCGGCCGGGACGGCGCCGTTGATGTAGGCGGGCATCGCGGCGAAGGCGAGGCCGACGCCGAGACCGAAGATCGCCGAGGCGGTGTAGATGTCGGCCTCGTGCCCGTGGCGGACGGCCAGGTAGGCCATCGCGACGGCGCCGAGGACGCCACCGAGGACCAGCGGCAGGCGCGGGCCGCGACGGGCGATCAACAGGGCGCCGACCGGGGCGGCGACCATCGAGCCGATGGCGGACGGCAGCAGCATGATGCCGGCGTGCAGCACGGTGGCGGTGAAGCCGTAGTGGGTCAGCTTCTCCGGGGTCTGGGCGAAGTTGCTGATGACCATGAAGGAGCCGTACATGCCGAAGCCGATGAGCAGGCCGGCCACGTTGGTGAAGGCGACGGCCGGACGGGCCATCATCTTCATGTCCACGAGCGGGTGCGCGACCTTGGTCTCGATGATCCCCCAGACCAGGGCGACCACGGCGGCGACGGCGAACAGGCCGAGCGTCTTGTTGGAGGTCCAGCCCCAGTGGTTGCCCTGGCTGACCGCGACCAGCAGCGCGGAGAGCCAGCCGGCGAGGGCGATGGCGCCCAGCGGGTCGGCGCCGCCCTCCTTGTCGGTGACCGGGTCGGTGGGGACGCGGAAGGCGACCAGGGCGACCGCGATCAGGCCGAAGACCAGGCCCATCCAGAAGATGGACTTGTAGTTCCAGTGCTCCAGCAGGAGGCCGGTGGCGACCAGGCCGAGGCCGGAGCCGACGCCCATCGAGGCGCTGATGGCGGCGACGCCGCCGGTCACCTTCTGCTTGGGCAGCTCGTCGCGGACGATGCTGATCGCCAGCGGCAGGACGCCACCGCCGGCGCCCTGGAGGACCCGGGCGACGACCAGCCAGGTGAAGGAGTGGGTGCTGACCGCCAGCGCCGAACCGGCGACCAGGCCGGCCAGCGAGATCAGCAGCATCGGCTTGCGGCCCCGGAGGTCGCCGAAGCGGCCCAGGAGAGGAGTCAGCACGGCCGCGGAGAGCAGGTTGGCGGTCATCAGCCAGGTGATGCTGGAGGCGGAGACGTTCAGTTCCCTGGCCAGCGAGGGCAGGATCGGGACGACCGCGGTCTGCACCACGCTGAACGACAGCATCGCCAGGATGAGGGCCGGCAGGACCCGGGCGCTGCTCTGCTTCTCGGCCGCGGTGGTGGGCTGTGGTGCCTCACTCACGGTTGCTTCCTCTCGTACATAGTGAATGAACTGAAGTAACTTTGCAGGGGATACTTCAGAGTGTCAAATATCGAGTGGTTAAGCTTTGGCAAAGACGAAGGGTCGGGTACGCGACAAGCGGCGCCCGGGCGTGCGACGAGGGCCCCGGACGGCTGTCCGGGGCCCTCGTGCCGGGGGTGCTGTCAGGCGAGCGGCCGCAGTGCGGCCGGGCGGGGCGTCTCGGGGGACGAGGTGGACGGCGAGGCGGCGGACGCCAGGGGGGCCGGGTTCTGGGTGCCGGTGGTGTCGTGGACCTCGACGTGCTCCCGGCGGATCTCCTCCCGGATCACCTCCTCGGTCGTGTACCGCTCGACGACCAGACGCACCCGCTCGACGGGGGCCAGGTACTTGCGGGTCACCGCGCGCTCCTCACGGAGGGTGACCTCCTCGACGGCCTCGGCGATGTCCTTCTCGGTGAGCGCGGCGCGCTCGGCCTCGCTGACCGGCGTGCGCTCGACCCGGACGCGCTCGCGGATCACCGGCACGCGGCGCTCGACCTGTTCGGTCGTCACGTACTTGCGCAGCTTCGCGGTGCCGAGGGTGTGCCACTCGGTGGTGATCTCCAGCCGCTCCTCGCGGCAGGTGATTTCGACCGGGCTGTTGGGGGCGGCCGGTGCGGCGCCGGCGCTCGCGGCTGTCGTGGTGGCCGCCGTCGGGATGGGGGCGGGCTGCGACTGCGCCTTCGGTTCGGCGGCGGGCGCGTGGGTGGTGAGCGCGGAGGAGTCGGCCGAGGCGGGCGCGGCCGCCGGGGGTGCGGTGGCGGCGGGGGCGGAGAGGGTCCGGACCTCGGGCTCCGGGGCGGTCCTGGTGGTGTCGGCGCCCGCCACGGCGGCGGCGGGCGCTGCCGTGGCGGGCGTCCGGGCCGGGGCGGGCTCGGGGGAGCGCTCCGGGGTGTGGAAGGTGAGCGACTTCGCCGGGGCCGCCGCGCCGGTCGCGGCGGCGGCCGCCGCCGTGGTGCCGAAGTCGAGGTCGGGCTGCTTGGGCCGGCTCCCGTTCTCGCCGTTCGGGCGGCTGTCCATCGGGGTGTCGAGCCCGTAGTAGCGGTACAGCTGGAGTTCCTGGGCGGGGGAGAGGTGCTGGCCGACGCCGAAGTCCGGTGACTCCTTCACCAGTGACTTGTCGTACGGCACCCGGAGCTCGTCGCCGGAGAACTCGCTCGTGGTCAGCGGGACGAAGGCGTCCCGGCCGAAGATGCCGGTCCGGACCGCCGCCCACTCGGGGCGCCCGGTGGCGTCGTCCAGGTAGACCTCGTCGACCGTGCCGATCTTGTCTCCGTTGCGGTCGACGGCCTTGTGACCGATGAGGTCCCGGGGGTCGATTTCGGTCTGCACTCTTTCCTCCCGTGCACTGAGCCTGCGGAACTCCTGCAGGAGGGCGGTCGGAGCGCCCTTCCGTCCACAATTTCATACCAAAAGCCACTAATCGGACAGGCGCGACCAGGGTGCGCCGTACGGGGTGCGAGCTGCGCCCTCCGGGGGACGCGCGTAGACCTCGAACGACCTGACGCAGCCGTGATCGGGGGGCCTCCCGCTGGTACCCTGGGCGGCGACCGCAGAGCCCGCTCGGGAGAGTCTCCGATCACGAAAGCCGCTGGTCGGAGCGCCGAAGGAGCAACTCCTCCCCGGAATCTCTCAGGCATCCGTACCGTGTGGGGTAGGTCACTCTGGAAAGCAGGGCAGGAGCGTCGGCACGGAAGCCGGCGATCACCACCCTCACCGACGGTGCAAGCCGGCGGAGCGCCCACAGCGCCCCGTGCGGGTGAAGCTCTCAGGTCCCGATGACAGAGGGGGAGGCCTGTCGGGTCCGCCCGCCCAGGCTTGTCCGCTGCTCGCAGCGGCGAGGCCGGCCGGCGTGCGTACCCCCGCCGGTCCGTGACCAGGAGGCCTCGACCACCATGAACGCCCAGCCGAACGCGGGACGCCCCACCGGCGCCTCGACCCTCACCGAGCTTGAGCTGGCCAGCCCCTTCGAGAACCGCCACATCGGCCCCGACGCCGCCGCCCAGGAGAAGATGCTGGCGTCCGTCGGCTACGGCTCGCTGGACGAGCTCGCCGCCACCGCGGTGCCCGAGGCGATCCGTTCCATCACCGCCCTGGACCTGCCCGCCGGCCGGACCGAGGCCCAGGTCCTCGCCGAGCTGCGCGAGCTGGCCGGCCGCAACCAGGTGCTCCAGCCGATGATCGGCCTGGGCTACTACGGCACCTTCACCCCGCCGGTGATCCTGCGCAACGTCATGGAGAACCCGGCCTGGTACACCGCCTACACCCCGTACCAGCCGGAGATCTCGCAGGGCCGCCTGGAGGCGCTGCTCAACTTCCAGACCCTGGTCTCCGACCTGACCGGCCTGCCGACCTCCGGCTCCTCGCTGCTGGACGAGGGCACCGCGGCCGCCGAGGCGATGGCCCTCGCCCGCCGCGTCACCAAGGTCAAGGGCGGCGTCTTCCTGGTCGACGCCGAGACCCTGCCGCAGACCGTCGCGGTGATCAACACCCGCGCCGTGCCGACCGGTGTCGAGGTCGTCGTCGCCGACCTCTCCGAGGGCATCCCGGCCGAGATCGCCGAGCGCGGCGTCTTCGGCGTGCTGCTCCAGTACCCGGGCGCCACCGGCGTGGTCCGCGACCTCGCCCCGGTGATCGAGCAGGCGCACGGCCTGGGCGCGATCGTCGCCGTCGCCGCCGACCTGCTCGCGCTGACCCTGCTCAAGTCCCCGGGCTCGCTGGGCGCCGACATCGCCTGCGGCACCTCGCAGCGCTTCGGCGTGCCGATGGGCTTCGGCGGCCCGCACGCCGGCTACCTGTCGGTGCGCGCCGAGTACGCCCGCTCGCTGCCCGGCCGCCTGGTCGGCGTCTCCGTCGACGTCGACGGCAACCGCGCCTACCGCCTGGCGCTGCAGACCCGCGAGCAGCACATCCGCCGCGAGAAGGCCACCAGCAACATCTGCACCGCGCAGGTGCTGCTCGCCGTCATGGCCTCGATGTACGCCGTGTACCACGGTCCGGACGGCCTGGCCGACATCGCCCGCCGCACCCACCGCTACGCCGCCGCCCTCGCCGAGGGCCTGCGGGCCGGCGGCGTCGAGCTGCTGCACGGCGAGTTCTTCGACACCGTCACCGCCGTCGTCCCGGGCCGCGCCGCCGAGATCGCCGCCGCCGCCCGCGCCAACGGCATCAACGTCCACCAGGACGGCGCCGACCGGATCTCCGTCTCCACCGACGAGACCACCACCCGCGAGCACCTGGCCGGTGTGTGGGCCGCGTTCGGCGTCCCCGCCGTCGAGGTCGCCGAGGCCGCCGAGACGCTGCCCGCCGCGCTGCTGCGCGAGGACGAGTACCTGACCCACCCGGTCTTCCACAGCCACCGCTCCGAGACCGCCATGCTGCGCTACCTGCGCCGCCTGTCGGACCGGGACTACGCGCTGGACCGCGGCATGATCCCGCTGGGCTCCTGCACCATGAAGCTCAACGCGACCACCGAGATGGAGGCGGTGACCTGGCCCGAGTTCGGCCAGCTGCACCCCTTCGCGCCGATCGACCAGGCCCAGGGCTACCTGACCCTGATCCGCCAGCTGGAGCAGCAGCTCGTCGAGGTGACCGGCTACGACGCCGTGTCGATCCAGCCGAACGCGGGCTCGCAGGGCGAGCTGGCCGGCCTGCTGGCCGTGCGCGCCTACCACCACGCCAACGGTGACACCCAGCGCGACGTCTGCCTGATCCCGTCCTCGGCGCACGGCACCAACGCGGCCTCCGCCGTGATGGCCGGCATGCGCGTGGTCGTGGTGAAGACCCTGGTCGACGGTGACGTGGACGTCGAGGACCTGAAGGCCAAGATCGAGCAGCACCGCGACAACCTCGCCGTGCTGATGGTCACCTACCCGTCCACCCACGGCGTGTACGAGACCCAGATCACCGACATCTGCGCCCTGGTGCACGAGGCCGGCGGCCAGGTCTACGTGGACGGCGCCAACCTGAACGCCCTGGTCGGCCTCGCCAAGCCGGGCAAGTTCGGCGCGGACGTCTCGCACCTGAACCTGCACAAGACCTTCTGCATCCCGCACGGCGGCGGCGGCCCGGGCGTCGGCCCGGTGGCGGTGCGCGCCCACCTGGCGCCGTACCTGCCGAACCACCCGCTGCAGTCGGAGGCCGGCCCGGCCACCGGCGTCGGCCCGATCTCGGCCGCGCCGTGGGGCTCGGCGGCCATCCTGCCGATCTCCTGGGCGTACGTCCGGCTGATGGGCGGCGAGGGCCTCAAGCACGCGACCCAGGTCGCCGTGCTGAACGCCAACTACATCGCCAAGCGCCTGGCGCCGCACTTCCCGGTGCTCTACACCGGCCCGGGCGGCCTGGTCGCGCACGAGTGCATCATCGACCTGCGTCCGCTGACCAAGGAGACGGGCGTGACGGTGGACGACATCGCCAAGCGACTGATCGACTACGGCTTCCACGCGCCGACGATGTCCTTCCCGGTGGCCGGCACGCTGATGATCGAGCCGACCGAGTCCGAGGACCTGTACGAGATCGACCGCTTCTGCGAGGCGATGATCACCATCCGTGCCGAGATCGACAAGGTCGGCTCGGGCGAGTGGGCGGCCGACGACAACCCGCTGCGCAACGCCCCGCACACCGCCGCCACGCTGGCCGGCGACTGGGCGCACGGCTACTCGCGGCAGGAGGCGGTCTTCCCGGCGGGCGTGAACCCGGCGGACAAGTACTGGCCGCCGGTCAGCCGGATCGACGGCGCCTACGGCGACCGCAACCTGGTCTGCTCCTGCCCGCCGCTGGACGAGTACGGCGTCTGACCGGACCGGACCCAGGAGGTCCGGCAGGTGACGACAGGGCCCCGGCGGAGCTTCCGCCGGGGCCCTGTCCCTCGTGCCGGTGGAGTCGGCGGCCGCCCCCGCCGTACGGTCGGACCGGGTGGTCAGGCCGCGTGGGCGACGGGGCGGCGCGGGGCGATCACCCGGCCGTCGGGCAGCAGTTCTCCGGTGTCCTCGAACAGGACCACGCCGTTGCAGAGCAGGCTCCAGCCCTGCTCCGGGTGGCGGGCCACCGACACGGCCGCCTCGCGGTCCTCGGACTCGGCCGACGGGCACTCAGGACGGTGCTGGCACATACGCGTACCCTCGCTTCGCTCTGCGATCCTCCCCGTGGTGCGGTCTCCGGAGGTCGTGCCGTCCGGAGCCGCCGCGGTGGTCGGATCCTGTCCGCGCGCCGGCCAAGTGTGGACCGGCGCTCAAGTGGGTAGGACAGGTGGTCCTTCCACGCTGGTTCCCAGTGTCGGCATCGCGGGACCCGCGCGCAGGGATTTCGTGACATGCGCCACAACTCCCGGGTAGAGATCACCCGTTCAGGTGGGGCCGGCGGGAAATGGCACACCGGTGGGTCAGCCATGAGATGGCCCGTTCGGACCATGCCGGATGGCCCGGACGGGTGGTCTCGGGTCGGATGGGGCGCGGGCGCGGAGCTTCGGGGCGGGTGTGCGATCGCGGGTGGGGGCCGCCGGGCGGGTGGGCCCGGCGGCCCGAGGGGGCGCCGATCGGAGAGCCGAACGGATCGCGGATCGCGTCGCCGATCGGCTCGTCGTCCGTCAGGCGGAGCCGAGCAGCAGCGGCCTGGCGAGCGGGGCGCGGGCGAGCAGCGGCAGCAGTTCGGCGGCCGGGCAGGCGCGGTGCGCGGTGACGCCGAGCGGGGCCGGGGCCAGGGGGATCAGCAGGTCGCCGTCCGGTTCGGTGTCGGGGCTGTGCAGCCAGAGCGCCGTGGCGTACTGGCCGGGGAAGGTCAGCAGCCGGGGCTGGCGGCGGGTCCGGGAGCCCTGGGCGAGCTGCCAGGCCTCGCGCAGCGCCCGGACGGTGGAGTCGAGGTAGGGGCCGGCGGTGAAGTGGGAGAAGCTGTGGCCCTCGGCGCTCTGCACGACCTCGGCGGCGGCGGCCACCTCCGCGCCGTCCTTGATCAGGAAGCGCCAGCCGATGCGGCGGGCGGCCGGGAGCTCGGGGCGCGGGCCGTTCAGGACGTGCACCGCGAGCGGGTGGGCGGGGAGCAGAGGGCCGGTCGGACGGCGCAGCGCTGCGGCGGCGGGCTGGCGCAGCGCGGTCTCCGAGTCGAGCGCGCCCAGGACCGCGCGCAGGGCGCTCGGCGGGGGCTGGGGGGTTTGCAGAGTCATGGCGGGGTCCGCCTCTCCGTGCGAGATCGGCGTGCGAGTGCGTCATACCGGCGTGGAGGGGCGACGCGTCTTCGGTGACGGGGCCCGGCCGTGTCCGGTTGTGCAGGATCGCGGTGCCGGCGCGGTCGCCGCCGTCGACGGGGGGTTCGGGGCGGGGTGGACCGGCCGGAGCGCTGTGCTAATTCGAACAGGTGCGCAGGGTGATCTGTTTATCACAGGCTGTGGTGGCGAGCAAGTCCACAGTTCCTCTGATTTTCCGTCAGATGCCTTGCATTGCAAGCCAGTACGCGCATTCGGGTATCGATCTTCGAGGTGGGCATGATGCTTGCACGGTCGGTCGACCGGGTGCTCGACGGGGTGGCTCTGGAGGAGGGGACCGTGGGCGAGAAGGTCGTGGCGACTCGGGCGGAGCTGGCGGACCGGCAGCTGTACCGACGCAAGCTCCACGCGTGCCAGGAGGCGCTCGGACGGATGCTCCGGGAGGACCGCTTCGACCGGCCGCGGGCGGTGATGGGCCTGGAGATCGAACTCAACCTGGCCGACGAGCAGGGCCTGCCGGCGATGAACAACGCGCAGGTGCTGAGCTCGATCGGCTCCAGCGACTTCCAGACCGAACTGGGCCGGTTCAACATCGAGGTCAACATCACGCCCCACCGGCTCTGCGGGCACGTGTTCGAGGAACTGCGCGAGGAGATCGACACCGGGCTGCGCTACGCCGACCGGAGGGCGGCCGAGGCGGGCGCCCGGATCGTCATGGTGGGCATCCTGCCGACCCTGGAACACGCCCACACCGGGCTCGACGCGATGAGCCACAACCAGCGGTACAGCCTGCTCAGCGACCAGATCCTGGCCGCCCGCGGAGAGGACATCGCGCTGGACATCGAGGGGGTCGAGCGCCTCCAGCTGGAGTCGATCACCATGGTGGCGGAGGCCGCCGCCACCTCGCTCCAGCTGCACCTCCAGGTGACCCCGGAGCGGTTCTCCTCGGTGTGGAACGCGGCCCAGGCGATCTGCGGGCCGCAGCTCGCGCTGGGCGCCAACTCGCCCTTCCTGTTCGGTCGGGAGCTGTGGCGGGAGACCCGTCCGGTGCTCTTCCAGCAGGCCTGCGACACCCGGACGGCGGAGCTCAAGGCGCAGGGCGTGCGCCCGATCACCTGGTTCGGCGAGCGCTGGGTGGACTCGGCGTACGACCTGTTCGAGGAGAACCTGCGGTACTTCCCCGCCCTGCTGCCGATCTGCGACGACGAGGACCCGATGAAGGTGCTGGCCTCCGGCGGCGCGCCCAGGCTCGCCGAGATGCGGCTGCACAACGGCACCATCTACCGCTGGAACCGCCCGGTCTACGACATCGCGGGCGGGGTGGCGCACCTGCGGGTGGAGAACCGGGCGCTGCCGGCCGGGCCGACGGTGGCCGACACCCTGGCCAACGCCGCCTTCTACTACGGGCTGGTACGGGTGCTCGCCGAGCAGCCCCGGCCGATCTGGACCCGGCTGCCGTTCGAGCGGGCGGACGAGAACTTCCAGCAGGGCGCCCGGTACGGCATCGACGCGGTGTTCCAGTGGCCGCGCTCGGGGCGGGCCGGGCGCGGAGGCGGGCTGCAGACCGTGTCCGCGGTCGACCTGGTGCTGAACGAACTGCTGCCGATGGCCCACCAGGGGCTGGACGAGTGGGGAGTGGAGCCCGCCGACCGCGACCGCTACCTGGGCATCATCGAGCAGCGCTGCCTGCGCCGCGCCAACGGCGCGTCCTGGCAGACGGCGACCTTCCACCGGCTGCGCGAACAGTACGGGATGGACCGGCCGGCCGCGCTCGCGGCGATGACCAGGCGCTACGCCGAACTCATGCGCGGCGGCGAACCGGTGCACACCTGGCCGGTGGGCTGAGAGCGGCGACCCGACTCCCCTCCGGGGCCCCGCGGCGGTTGTGTCAGGATGATCGCTCCGGCGGTCGGCCGACGGCCGGAGCGACCGCCCGTCCGCTGGAGCCCCCGTGACCACCGCCCCGACCGCGCCGGAGACCGCGAAGCCCAGCCGTCGGCTGTTCGGCGTGGAGCTGCTGATCGTCCTCGGCCTCTCCCTCGGGGCCAGCGGGATCAGCGCGCTGATCAGCTTCACCGGCTCGCTCACCGAACCGATCAAGCTCGGCCAGCAGGTCGCCACGCTGAACGGCTCACGGGCGCCCGGTCGGCCCTGGCTGGACCTGGTGTGGCAGCTGTACTCCATCGGGCGCGGGCTGATGCCGGTCGTGCTGGTCGGCTACCTGCTGGTCCGCGAGGGCACCGCGCTGCGGGTGCTGGGCTTCGACCTCGGGCAGAAGCTGCGCGACCTGGGGCGGGGCGCCGCCGTCGCGGCCGCGATCGGCGGGTCGGGGCTGGCGCTCTACCTGGCCTCGCAGGCGGCCGGGTACAACCTGACGGTGGCGCCGTCCGGGCTGCCGGACGTGTGGTGGCGGGTGCCGGTGCTGGTGGCCTCGGCCTGGCAGAACGCGATCCTGGAGGAGGTCGTCGTCCTCGGCTACCTGCTGCGCCGGGTGGGGCAGCTGGGGTGGTCCTGGCCGGCCGCGGTGGCGGTGAGCTCGGTGCTGAGGGGCTCGTACCACCTCTACCAGGGCGTCGGCGGGCTGATCGGCAACATGGTGATGGGCGTGGTGTTCTGCCTGCTGTACCGGCGGTGGGGGCGGGTGATGCCGCTGGTGGCGGCGCACGCGCTGATCGACACCGTGGCCTTCGTCGGGTACGCGCTGCTGGCCGGGCACGTCAGCTGGCTGCCGACCCCTTGAGCGACAGCGCCCCGGCGCGCGGCGGGTGGGCGAGCAGGCGGTCGACGTGCCGGCGCTCCAGGCCCTGGCCCGGGTCGACGGGCAGCAGCAGGCGGTCCCGGCGCCACTGGGAGCGCAGGACCAGCCGCTGCGGGATGACGTCGTCCACCCAGGCGAACGGCCGGCCCGCGGCGTAGCGCAGCAGCGGGGCCCACTTGGCGGCGGAGAACAGCTCCATCAGCGGCACCCGGGGGTCTCCGGGCTGCGGGACGTAGCCGGTGAAGACGACCACCGGGAGCGGGTCCAGGCCGATCGCCGGGGCGATGTGGGTGTTGGCGTGCTCCTCCCAGAGCGACGGGTCGCCCTTGCACCTCCAGGATGCAGGCCCGTGCAGCTGACTGGAGAGTAGAACCATGGCTCGCAAGCCTGCCGGACCGGTGCGATATGTCGACCTGCTTCTGCGGAAGTCGCAGGTCGTCCGGGGTACGGCCGCCCGGGACATCCTGTCGCTGAAGGCCCAGGAAGTGAAGGGCCGGGACTGGGCCAAACGGGACGGGTACGAGATCCGGCGGATCTTCCGCGAGAACCTTTCGGCCTACAAGAAGGGCGTGAAGCGTCCCGAGTTCGACGCGGCCGTGCACGCGCTGCTCGAAGGCGATTCGGACTGCCTGTGGGTCTACGACTCCTCCCGCTACTCCCGACAGGGCGCGGGCGACGTGCTCAAGATCCTGGACGTCCCGGGCAAGCGACTCGTGTTCGACCTGGACCGGCTGGACACCGACATCCCCGCCGACCGCTCCCGCATCGTCGGCAAGGCGGAGGATGCCCGCGAGTACAGCCGCGTGCTGTCGGAGAAGATCCGGGACACGAAGGCCACGCAGCGCGACGAGGGCAAATGGCTGACGATGCCGCCCTACGGGCTGAAGGTCACGAAGAAGCGCAAGCTCAAGCCAGGCAAGTTCTGGCCGGTGATCGAGCGCATCCACCGGGAGGCCGCGGAAGGCAAGTCGAACCGGAAGATCGCGCTGGGGCTGACCGCCGACGGCATCCGGGCGACGCGGGGCGGCCCGTTCCGCTCGAACACGGTGGGCAAGATCCTGCGCAACCCGGTGTACCTGGGGTGGCAGGTGGTCACGGTGAACGGGCACCACCAGCTCTACCTGAACGCCAAGGGCAAGCCGGTGCGCGTGTTCGCCAAGGGGGTGGAGGGCATCCCGCAGGAGGTCTGGGACAAGCATCGCAAGATCGCGGCGGGGATCGACCGGCGCACGAACCTGCCGACCGTGGAGGATCAGGAGGAGAAGCCGGTGGAGCGCTCGCCCGCGTCGGGGCTGATGTGGTGCGACGGCGGGGGCCGCGATCCGAAGAAGGGGCACAGCGCGACGATCCACGGCCAGTCGTTCCGGTGCGGCCCGCTCAACCTCGGCTTGACGACCTGCCCCGACCCGGTGAGCGGGATGCGGACCTCGGTGGAACGCGTCCTCGGGGAGGAATGGCGCAAGAAGGTGACCACGAGCAGCCCGCTGGACCCGGTGATGCTGGCCGTCGCCGAAGGCTGGGTGGCCCTGGCACACCCGGAGGAGAGCCAGAAGGAGAGCGAGGCCCGGGGGCAGATCAAGCTGGCGGAGGAGGCCGTGGCCAAGCTCGACCGGCTCAACGCGGGCGGCGCGTACACCGGCCGCGACGGCGAGGAGACGTTCATCAAGCTGCGCCGCGCTGCGGTGGAAGACGTGGAGAGCGCCCGGAAGGACTGGGAGGCGGTGGCTCTGCCGATGGCGGACATCTCGGTGCTGAGAGATCCCGAGCGCTGTCTGAAGCTGTGGGAGTCCGGGGACGCGCACTACCGGGGTCAGTTGCTGCGGTTGGCGATCGAGCGGGTGTTTCTGCTGAAGGCTCCGTACTCGGGTGCGCGGTTGAAGGCGGACCGGCTGTTCATCGTGTGGAAGAAGCCGCGCGGCTGGAAGGCCCCGAAGCCGGCGGCCGGGGAGGGGAGCTGTTGACCGGCCCGGCTTAATGCCTATGAGACTTTCTCTCGTAGGGAGTTGGGGGTTCGCTGTTAACCGCTTCCTCTCAATACATATGGACAGGTGCGCGCACTCGAACGTGCGTGGCTTCGCGGGAGACCCCGGCACTGCGCCGGGGTCTCTCTCATTTGCTCCGGGATTCGTCCGCAGGCGAGAGCGAGTGCTGCGCCTGCGCTTGTTCATGATCACCGCGTTTCGTCGGGGGGAGGAGCGCCGGACATGGAGACCACCACGGCCCGGTGCCGGGTATGCGGGGTGCGGCCCCAGGCCCGGGACGGCCCGCAGCCGCTCTGCGGAGACGACCGCTGCCGCAGGGCCTTCACCCTGGCGCAGGAGTCCCAGCGCGCGGCCCTGAGAGAGCTTGCGGACCCCGCGCTGTGCGGCCAGTGCGGCGAGCCGTCGGGCAGGCGGCCCGCCCACGCCGGGCAGGTCACCTACTGCGAACGGTGCGCGGCCGACCGCCGGGTGCGCCGCCGTGAGGACGCCCGCCGCGCCGAGCTGATGGAACGTGCAGCAAACGGGCCCCGGCCGTGCCACAACCCCCGGTGCACGGGCGTCGTGGACGCGGCGGCCGACCCCCGTAGGCGCTACTGCTCCGACAAGTGCTCCCGCGCGGCCGAGCACGCCCGCCGCAAGGCCAGGCAGGCCGGTCGAGACCCCGCCGAGAAGCCCCGCCCGTGCCGACGCTGCCGCTTCCGCAAGGAGGTGATGCAGTTCCCGGACGGCGTCTGCCGCGCCTGCCAGGCCGAGCAGCGCCGCCGTCTCAAGGATCGCCGGGAGTCGATCCGCCGCAGCGTGTCACAGCGGTTCGGCGACCGGTGCGCGTACTGTCCGCCCGCACTGGCCACGCCGGGCGAAGTCCTGGACCACGTCCGGCCGGTGGCGCGCGGCGGGCTCACGGAGATCGCCAATCTCCGCTGGGCCTGCCGGGACTGCAACACCGACAAGGGCGACATGCTGCTGACCGAGTGGATCTCACCCCGCGAACGCCTGACCCCACCTCAGATTCGGGGGGATGTCGTGACGTGCGCAAACCCCCCGACCCCCTGACCCCAGGGAGGGGGCCGCACCCCGACCCACCCCCGCCGATCCCCTTGCCCAGAGCGGGCCGAACCCCGCCCGATCCCCCGACCATGATCACCAATTTCGGGGCTGGTGAGGCCGTCCGCGTGCCGTTTCACCCCGAGCCCCCTGGTGATCATGAACCCCGCCACCCGACCGACTGAAGGACCCCCAACCGTGATCCACCCGCTCTCCCTCGCTGCCCGCCGCAAGGCCCTGGACCTGTCGGTGGCCGAGGTCGCCGACCGCGTCGGCGTCCACGTCGCCACCGTCTACGCCTGGGAGGCCGAGGACAAGACCCCGACCCCCACGCACTACCTCACGTGGTGCAACGCGCTCGGTCTGACCTACCGAGACGTGGTCAACCACGAAGCATGGGACGACAACCCGGACGCCGAGTTCCTGTTCCTCTCCCCCCTGCTGCGCCTGCGCCGCAGGGGGGACCAGTACTTCATGAGCGGTGAAGCGAAGCTGTTCCGCGCCCCCGACGGCTACCGGCCGCCGACCGCCGCCGAGCTGTTCGCCGAGGCCCCCGCCGTTTCGGCCGGCTGACCGCCCCGACACCCGAACTACCCAGCCCCGTCCCGCAGATGGCCGGGGCTTTCGCGTTCCCGCCGCAGCGGCGGGAACTCCAGGAAAGGCGCCACCCCATGACCAGCAACACCTTCGAGATCACCGACGTCGTCGCCGTCAGCCTGGCCCTGATGCGCTCGAACTCCGTCCTTGGCGAGTGCGTGATGCGCGACGCGGAGGCCGCGTTCACCGGCGGCCGGGGCGACTCGGTACGGGTGCGCACCCCCAAGCGCCGCGTCGCCCAGAACTTCAACGGCACCACCGTCTACACCAAGGTGGAGGAGGGCCACGTGCAGGTGAAGCTGACCGACGAACCGACCGACGCCGCCGCCTTCACCACCAAGGACATGACGCTCAACATCGAGAGCTTCGGCGAGCAGGTCCTCAAGCCCCAGATGGACGCCGTCTCCACCTACGTCGAGAAGTCCGCCGCCGCCCTGCTCAACGCCGCCAGCAAGGCCGCCGGAGCCCGCGTCATCAAGGCCGACGCCAAGCCGGGCGAGCCGGGCCACGTCGTGAAGATGCTCACCGCAGCAGCCGCCGACTTCACCCGCCGCGAGATCCCCGCCACGGACCGGTTCCTCGCCATCGGCCCGGACGTGCAGAACATCCTCCTGGACGTCGAACAGCTCCAGAAGGTCAACGAGGCCGGAGACTCCCACGCGCTGCGCAACGCGACCATGGGCGAGCTGTTCGGCTTCCGCGTGGTCGTCTCCCCGCACCTGGACGGCGCGGTCGCCTTCCACAAGACCGCGTTCGCCCTCGCGGTGCGCGCCCCCTCCGAGGTGCAGGGCGGAGCCCGCTCCGTCTCCTCCGCCGACAACCAGTACGCGCTTCGGGTGACCATGGACTTCGACCCGTCCGTGAAGTCCGAGGTCTCCATCGTGGACACCCTGTGCGGCGTGGCCACCATCGACCCGGCCCGCGCCATCGCCTTCAAGGTCACCCCGCCCGCCGCAGCGTGACCCACCGGGCGGGGCCCCTCCGTCGAGCGGACGGGGCTCCCGCCCGCCCCTGCTCGCCGCCGCCCGCTCGAAGACCGGAGAGACCCGTGCCCGCCGACCACCCCACCCCCGCCGACGCCATCCCCGGGGGTGTCGCCCACCCCGACACCCCCACGCCCGCCGACGCCGCGCCGCCCGCCGTGACCGAGGCTGAGCCCGGACGCCGGCCGGAGCCCGAGCCCGACCCGCGAGACGCCCGAATCGCCGACCTGGAGGCCGAGTTGGCCCATGTCCGCGAGGAGCACAGCGGCGCATCCGTCGAGGCGGACGAGCTACGCGCCCAGGCCGCCGAGGACGCCCGCCGGGCCGAGGCGGAGGAGGTCATCGCCGCGTACTCGCTGCCCCCGTTCGCCGCCGACGCAGCCCGCGCCGCCGCACCCTTCGTGGACCTGGACGAGCTGTGCCGGAACCTGGCCGAGGCCGCCACCCCGCGCCCGCTGTTCGGCCGGGGCGGACTCGACCCCACCGCCCCCGCCAAGCCCGACCACCAGGCCATCGCCGAACGGCTGATCCGCCGGGCATGGTGACCACGAGGCCACCCGGGGCCCCGTGCGTCCGCCTCGCAGCCCCGCATCCCCCCAATAGGGGCATGGAGCACGGGCGCTCCTGTCGGGCCGCGAGGCGGACGCACAGCGCTTTCGTGAGCCCATCAAGGAAAGCGCCGAGGTTCGCACGCCCTCGTAGCCGCGCAGTTCTGTGCGGCTCCCTTGCGAGCAGCCGACGAGTCAGAGTCGATCGGCTTCACGCTTGCCCGACAGACTCCAAAGTCTCCAACTTCCTTGCATTGCGGTCTTGTTGACCATCTTCAACCGCTGGGGCGGTGCACGTCAGTACGTGACGCCGGGCACTACACCCCGGGGGGTGACTCCCTCGTGCGCCTCTTTCCTCTCCGGGGCGTCATAGCAGCCCAGCACCGATGCGCATAGGCATGAACCAACCCTCATGCGCACAGCGTTACACCCATCCACCGAGAGTAGCGAAAGGGGTCTCCCGCGAACGAGATCATCACCGACCTGCGCGCCGGATTCGCCGCCCTGGAGATCGAGTTGGACCCCCAGGAGGACGCCGCGCTCCGCCTCGCCGAGCACCACCTGCGCGACGCCGCGCACTGTGACGACCAGGTGCGCGCGGACGGCCGCCTGATCGCCGGAGGCACCCGCCACGGAGTCATGGTCGCCCATCCCCTGATCGCCGAGGCCCGCCGGCTCCGTGCCGAAGCGGGCCGCCTGATCGCCCGCGTTCGCCTCCCCACCGACGAGATCCCGGCAGGCCGTTCCGCCGCCGCCCGCAACCTCGCCGCCCACCGCTGGGGCAACCGCATCTGACCGCCCGAGCCCCCCGGCCCCGGCCGCCCAACGAACTGGGCAGCCGGGGCCTTTCGTGCGTTCTGGGTCTGACGCCCTACGCTCAGTTGCTGCCGTTTCGGCACGCCCTCTTGACGGCTTCCCTGTCCATGGGAGTGACTGTCTTGCAAGTAGCCGCAACTGACTGGACATGGGAGAGTGCCATGGCACTACGGTTGATCTGGAAGGACGACAAGTCCCCGGATGGGAACTCCCCGACCATCTTCCTTGACGAGGAGACCATGGACCTGCTGTTTCAGGGCTATCGTCTCGACGCCGAGGCCGAGGAAGAGGTTCGGGCCGCGGGCACCGTGCCGGACTACGAGACCGTGGTCCGAATGCCTGCACATGTGGTCGAAGCGATCAGGAAGGCGTGCGATGTCTCGGACGGTGGTGACCAGGCCGGATGAGTTGCTGAAAGCAGCTCAGCGCTCCGCCGTTCACCTGGAGATGCGTGACGGCTACATGCTCGATGATCCGGCCCTGCACGCATGGCAACGAGGCATTCGGCATGATCCTGCTGACCGGTCGGCCTGGTGGCGTCCGTGGCTCGACGTGGTGGCAGAGGCAGTCTCGCGCGGCGTGGAGATTCGTCGGGCCCGGATCGTGTCCGAGCCGGTGAGCGAGTACATCCGGTATGAGTACGACGTGACGTTCCCCAATGTCGTGGCGGGTGAAAAGGTCCGCTGGCTTCCGCGTCGGCAGGCGTCCATGCTCGCCCTGCCGGGCAACGACTTCTGGCTGATCGACGGCCGGCTCGTCGTGTGGGGTCACTTCGCCGGTAACGGTGACTGGTTGGAGAACGAGGCCACCGAAGACCTGACGGCCGTTCAACTCTGCTCCGATGCCTTCGAGGCCGTGTGGGAGCGCGCAACGCCGCACGACGAGTACAAGATCCTCTGATACCAGCAACCACCGGGCAGTCAGCACATGTCGTCGTCGCCATCGTCCAGCGTTGTCGCTGCTCGAAAGGCTCTGGCAAACCGCCTCATTGAGCTACGCAAGGACGCTGGACTCAAGGGCGAGGAGCTGTCTGCCCGGTGTGGCTGGCATCCCGCCAAGACCTCCCGCATCCAGAGCGGCAAGTCCGCGCCGTCCGAGGACGATATCCGGGCATGGTGCCGCGCTTGCGGCGCGGAAGGTCAGATCCCGGACCTGATCGCAGCCGCGCGGGCCGTGGACTCGCTGTACACCGAGTGGCGGCGCATGGAGCGTACTGGGTTGCGAGCCGCCCAGGAGTCGGTGTTTGACCTGTACGAGCGCACACGGCATTTCCGGGTGTACGCCAGCAAGGTTGTCCCCGGCATGGTGCAGACCCGCGAGTACACAGCGGCCGTCCTGCGCGCAATCCAGCGTTCACGAGTCGCCATTGACGACGTAGAGGCCGCTGTCGAGGCTCGAATGGAGCGCCAGCAGATGCTGTTCTCCGGCCCTCGGCGGTTTGCCTTGGTGCTGGAGGAATCAGTCCTGCGCGGGGCGGTGTGCGACGGGGACACGCTGGCTGGCCAGCTTGGGCACCTGATAGCCATCAGCACCTCTCCGAGCATCAGCCTTGGAATCATTCCGACCCGGCCGGACCGTGAGCGGTCTCCAGCCGAAGACTTCTACATGTTCGATGATGCCGTGGTCTCCGTCGAACTGACGGTGGGCTACCTCCGGCACACGGAGCCGAGGGAGGTCAGAGACTACGCAGCCGCGTTCCTGGCCCTGTCGCAGATGGCGGTCTACGGCGGCGAAGCGCGTGCGCTGCTGACTGGCGCGATAGACGCCCTGCGCTGACATCCCGCAATAAGGCGCAAGTTCCTGGCACCGCCTGTAGTCGACTCCCTACGGTCTATCACGCACCCCCCACCGCCACGGCGAAGGAGGACAGACCCATGGCGAGACGCAACCCCAAGCGTGAGTACCGCGAGGTCGTGACCGGTCCCGCGAAGCACGAGGTGAACCAGCCCCCGGCAGGCTGGAGCCCGCTGGCCGACTACAAGGCCGCGAACCCGGCCGGCCGCGCCCCCTCGGTAGGCACGCTGCTTCAGCGGGACGCCGTGCTCGGCTCCTGCCGCTGCCGGAACTGCAAGGCCCGACGGCGCATCGAGGACGGGGAGCGCACTGCGTCGGGGGTGGCCGGTGAGTAGCCAGGAGAGCCCGCAGGAAGCCCCGGAGGGCGATGTCCGGGACGTGGGTCCGGTGGACCCGTTCGAGTGGCTGCACGCCCACCCGTGGCCCCGTGTGCGCCGTTCCGAGCCCCGACCGGTCCTGACGCCGGAGGAGTTCGGCGAGGTGCCCCTGTCGCCCGAGGACCGGACCCGGCGGGCCCGGCTGTTGGCCCGGGTGCGTGAGGAGAACCACCCCTGGCGCTGACGCGCCGGTGTTGACCACCGCAGCGGCCCCGGAAAGGGGCATTCGACGGCCGCGAGCGGACCTCTGGCCCTGCCCCCTCCCCAATCCCCCCGATGGGGCGGGCAGGGCCCACACACTCCCGTCCCGGCCGACCTGGGGAAGAACGGCCGGGGCGGGCAGCACCACCCGGCGGGCATCCGTCCGCCGGGCACGACCAGCACGGAGGTACGGAGATGGGTAAGCGCGGTGGCGGCACCGGTTCCGGTGACGGCGGCAAGCAGCAGGACGACAGCAACAAGGGCTCCGGGCACGGCGGTGGCGGCTCGGACGAGGGCGGCAACACCTCGGACGGCCAGAACCCGGCGGGCGGTAAGTAGCCAGTGACCGGCGAAACGCACAGGGAGGCGGGCCCCCAGGGGCTCGCCTCCGCGCTGGTGGCCAGCGGCGCACTTCAATCGGACTGGCTCCCCTCCTTCGAAGCCGTGGCCCGCGAGCAGTTCGTCCCGGACCGCATCTGGCCGGGCATCGCGGACGGCACGAAACAGAACCCCGCCGTGTATCGCTCGAAGGACCCCGAGGCGTGGCGCAGGGCGGTCTACTCGGATGTCCCGCTGACCACGCAGTGGGACGACGGTGACCACGACGGGGACGGCCTCGGGGTGACCCCGAGTTCGTCCAACTCCATGCCGACGATGGTCGTTTCCATGCTCCGGGACCTGGATGTGCGTCCGGGTGACCGGGTGCTGGAGATCGGTACGGGCACGGGGTGGAACGCGGGCCTGCTGGCCCATCGGCTCGGGGACGCGAACGTGGTGAGCGTCGAGTACGACCCGGAGGTTGCCCGGGGTGCCCGGGAGAACCTTCACCGGGCCGGACTCGCGCCGACCGTGGTCGAGGGCGACGGCCGGGCGGGCTGGTCGCAGGGGGCTCCCTACGATCGGATCATCGCCACGTGTTCCCTGCTGGAGATCCCCGCGGCCTGGCTGGAGCAGTCGGCCCCCGGCGCGGTGATCGTCGCCCCGTTCGGCACCGAGTACGGCGGCGAGCAGGTCGTCCGGCTGACCGTGAACGGCGACGGGACCCGGGCGGTCGGCAGCTTCACCGGCGGGTCCGCGTTCATGAGGCTGCGTCAACAGCGCACCGAAAGGCCCCTGTTCGATGAGTACCTGCACGGGATGGAGTGGCCGGCGGACGGCGTGAGGAGCACCACCACGCTGTCCCCATGGGACACCGGCAAGTGGTTCCAGCAGTTCGTCATCGGCCTCGCTGTTTCGGGCGCGTTCTGGCGGGCCGAGCGCTACAACAGCGGCGCGTACACGCTGTGGATCTACAGCCGCGACAAGCAGTCGTGGGCGTCCGCCGACTACGAGCACGGCCGCACCGAGTACGAGGTGTACCAGTCCGGCCCGCGCAACCTGTGGGACGAGGTGGAGGCCGCCTACCGCTGGTGGGACGACCAGGGCCGCCCCGGACACGAGCGCTTCGGCCTCACCGTCACCCCCGAGGGCCACACCGCGTGGCTCGACAGTCCCGACAACCCCGTCCCCACCCGGGGATGACCCAAGCCCCCGCCGCTCCCCGGACGCCTCAGAGCCCCGGGAGCGGCGGGCCAGGCCCCCGCTCGGCGGTCACTCGGAAGACCGGCAGAGCGGGGCCGCCGACCGCCCGGAGAAGCCACGTGCGGGCCACCACCGAACGAGACCGCCAGGCCATGATCAGGAAACTCGTCATCGCCGCACTACCGGCCATCGCCCGCCGCTACGAGTCGGGTGTCGGCATGAGGGTCATCGGCACGATGTACGGCTGTGATCCGGACTGGCTCCGTGACCCGATGCTCAAGGCCGGACGACGATGCCCTGAGCGCTAAGCGGCCACAACAGGGCCGTGGCCCCTTGCACCCCAGCGCCATTCCCGCAGCTCAGGACCAAGGTGCAAGGGTGGTACTTTCTCCCACGTGGTCGCCCAGACCAGGTCGTACGTTCCGGCCAGCTCGCGCAGCCAGACGCCGTGCCGGGCGGACAGCAGGACGGCGTGGCCGAACAGGGTGTGGGTGTCGAACCCGGCGTCCGGGTGCGGGCAGACCGGGTTCAGGACGCCGTCGACGTCCAGGAACAGCAGTGGCTTCGGCACCGGTGGCCCCTCGGAGACGGTGGTGTTTCCTGACTGTTCGGACGACCCTCGCACACCTCCGGTTGCCCGCGGGCGGGCGCACACGGGGCGCACGGGGCGCTCACGGGGTGTGGGCGGGCTCCCCGACGGGCACCGGTGCGGCCGCCGTGCTCCGACGGCTCAGCCGGCGCACCTGCGGATCCACCAGGACGACCGCGCTGAGCACCAGACAGATGGCGGCGCACGCCCAGAGCGCGCCGGACAGGCCGAGCGCCACCGCGGCGGGGCCGGCCAGCGCGGTGCCGACCGGGGCCAGCGAGTAGGAGCCGAGTTCGTCGTACGCGGTCACCCGGGAGAACATCTCCTCGGGTATCTCCTGCTGGAGCGCGACCATCCAGTTGACGCCGAAGACGGTGACGCCCACGCCGGACAGGAACATCGCGACGACCAGCAGTGGCAGCGGCACCTCGGCGGCGAGGGCCAGGGCGGGCACGCCGAACAGGAAGACCCCCCAGTTGCCGACCAGCAGGATCCGGCGGGGGCGCCAGCGCGTCATCAGCACCCCGGTGGCCACCAGCCCGACGCCGTACGCGGACATCGCCAGGCCCCAGGCGCTCGCCCCGCCGAGCCGCTGCTCGGCGGCCGTCGGCCCGTACACCGACTCGACCGCGTTGATGCAGGCGACCAGCACGGAGAACTGGAGCACGATCACCCAGAGCCAGCGGCGGGAGACGAACTCGCGCCAGCCCTCGCGCAGGTCGCGCAGCATGCCGGAGCCGGAGGGCGCGGGGGCCTTCTCCGGCTCCAGGAAGAAGCGCAGGGCGGCGGCGACCAGGAAGCACAGGGCGTCCAGGGCGAGCACCCAGCCGGGGCCGGCGACGGCGGTGAGCGCGCCGCCGAGGGCGGCGCCGCCGATCTGGGAGGCGTTGAGGCCCATCCGGAAGACCGCGAAGGCCCGGGCGGCGTGCTCCTGGGGGACGGCCTGCATGATCATGCCGCCGGAGGCGGGGGAGTAGAGGGCGTAGCCGGCCCCGCCGGCCGCGGAGAGCGCCATCATCTGCCAGAGCCGGATGTCCCCGGTCAGCACCAGGACGGCCAGAACGGCCTGGGACGCCCCGCTGAACACGTTGGCGGCGACCATGATCAGGTGGCGTGGCAGCCGGTCGGCGAGGGTGCCGCCGATCACCATGAACAGCACGGTGGGCACGAGCCGGGCGGCGGTGACGTAGCCGACCTCGGTGGTGCTGCCGCCGTTGCCGAGCACGGCGAACGCGGTGGCGATGGGGGCTCCGGCGTTGCCGAGACCGCTGACCACGGTGGCGGCGGTCTGGATGCGGAAGTTGCGGCTCGCCCAGGCGAAGCGGTGTGAGGGTGGGGTCGGCACCTGGAGACTATGCCGTGGGGCCGTCCGGGTGTCCATCCGATTTCGCGCCAGGCTCCCCGAGCGGAGGCCCCGCCGGCACGCCCTGTGTCAGCCGAGGTGGCCCCAGAGGAAGGTGAGGGTGCGGCGCCAGGCGATCCGGGCCTGGAGCGGGTCGTAGGTGCCGATCAGGTTCTCGTCGTTCATGAAGGCGTGCCCGGCCGGGTAGAAGTGGATCTCCGGGCGGACGTCGGTGGCCTCGCCGATCCGGATCGCCGCCTCGTCCACGGCGGCCATCGGGATCGAGCCGTCCAGCTCGCCGAAGTGGCCGAGCACGTGGGCCGTCAGACCGCGGTAGTCGAAGTCCGGGTCGGGCGGCAGTCCGTAGAACGGGACCACGGCGGCGACCCTGTCACCGGCCCGGGCGGCGAGCAGCAGGGCGAAGCCGCCGCCCATGCAGAAGCCGACCACGCCGACCGAGTCGCCGACCACGCCGTCCAGGGCGAGCAGGTGGTCGACCGCCCCGGCCAGGTCCTCCACCGCCCGCTCGACCGGGAGTTCGCGCCTGAACCGGGCCGCCTCGGCGCCGTCGTGGGTGGTGGCGCCGCCGAACAGGTCGGGGGCGAGGACGGTGAAGCCCTCGGCGGCGAAGCGGTCGGCCATGTCGGCGATGTGCGAGGTGAGCCCCCACCACTCCTGCACCACCACCAGGCCCGGCCCGACGCCCTGCGGCGGGTGGGCCAGGTAGCCGTGCGCGGTGCGGCCGTTGCTGGGGAAGCTGACGTTCTGCCGGGAGCCGCCCTGGTCAGGCATGGCTTCCTCTCGGTGGGTCGGGCCGCGTGCGGCGGGGGTCGGCGGGCCGGGGCGGGTCAGCCCATCTCCTCCAGGGCACGGCCCTTGGTCTCCTTGATGCAGAAGGCCACGAACGGGATGGAGAGCAGCGCGAAGGCCGCGTAGATGACGTACGTCGCGGAGAGGTTCCAGTCGGCGAGGTCCGGAAAGCTGACCGTGATCGCCCAGTTGGCGATCCACTGGGCCGAGGCGGCGACGGACAGCGCCAGCGCGCGGATCCGGTTGGGGAACATCTCGCCGAGCAGGACCCAGACCACCACGCCCCAGGAGAAGGCGAAGCAGAGGACGAAGACGTGCGCGGCGATCAGGGCGACGGTGGCGTGGGTGTTGTCCAGGGTGGCGGTGTCGCCGGAGCCGTGCCGGTAGGAGAACGCCCAGGCGGCGGTGCCCAGCGCGGCCGCCATGCCGATCGAGCCGGCCAGGGCGAGCGGCTTGCGGCCGATCCGGTCCACCAGGGCCATCGCGATCACCGTGCCGATCACGTTGATGATCGAGGTGGAGAGGCTGATCAGCAGCGAGTCGGACTCGTTGATGCCGACCGACTGCCACAGGAAGGACGAGTAGTAGAAGATCACGTTGATGCCGACGAACTGCTGGAACACCGAGGCGCCGATGCCGACCCAGACGATCGGCAGCAGGCCGAAGCGGCCGCCCATCAGGTCCTTCAGCCGGGGCTTGCGGGCGGACTCCAGCACCGAGCGGATCTCCGCCACCCGGGCGTCCAGGTCCACGCCCTCGCCCTCGACCTCGACCAGCACCTTGCGGGCCTGCTCCTCGCGGTGGTCGGCGATCAGGTAGCGCGGCGACTCCGGGATGGCGAGCGCCATCAGCCCGTACACCAGGGCCGGGATGGCCTCGACGCCGAGCATCCACTGCCAGGCCTGGACGCCGCCGAGGTGGTTGGTGGACTCGCCGCCCGCGGCCTGGTTGAGCGCCCAGTTGGCGAGCTGGGAGACGGTGATGCCGAGCACGATCGCCATCTGCTGGAAGGAGGCGAGCCGGCCGCGGTAGGCGGTCGGGGCGACCTCGGCGATGTAGGTGGGGGCGATCACCGAGGCGATGCCGATCGCGATGCCGCCGACCACGCGCCAGGTGGCGAGGACCCCGATGTTCGGCGGGAACATCGAGCCGATGCCGCTGGCCGCGAACAGCACGGCGGCCAGCAGCATCGTGCGGACCCGGCCGAGGTGGTCGGCGAGCCGGCCGGCCATCACCGCGCCCACCGCGGAGCCGAGCAGCGCGATGGCCACCACGAAGGCGGTGGTGCCGTGCCCGACCGCGAAGTGCTTCTGGATGCCCGTCACGGCACCGTTGATCACCGCGCTGTCGTAGCCGAACAGGAAGCCGCCCATGGCGGCGGCGGCCGAGATGAACACCACGTGGCCGAGGTGGGCCTCGCCGGCCGCCGGTCGGCTGTTGACTGAGGACACACGCGCTCCCGGGGGTCGACGGGCCCGCTCTGACGGCGAGTGGGCAGGGCTCGTCTCACATTCGAGCAGCGCGGCGGGCGACCTGCCCGAGTTGGCGGCCGACCGGGTGATCCGGGGTCAGCCGGTGGCGCTCGGCCGGTCCGCGCGCGGGCGGGCGCTGCGCGAGAGGTCGGATCGCGGGCTGTCGTCCGGGAGGACGGCGGCGGTCCGCGGCCCGGCGGTCCGCCGCTGGTGACGGCGGAGCAGCTGGGTCCGGGCGGCGCCGTACTGGTCGCGGCCGCGACCGGGGCCGTCGGCGCGCTCGGCGAGCCGGTCGGCGAGCGCGTACTGCGACTCGGCGGGCTTCTTGTCGTCGTACTTGAACTTGGCCCGCACCTCCTTCACCGTCAGCCGGAGCCCGCGCAGTCCGGGCAGCTGCCGGGCCAGCTCGCCCTCGCCGGGCACCACCCGGACCTCCGGCGTCTCGGGCTGGAAGTGCGCCAGCTGGCGGTTGAGGATCTCCGCCTTGCCGGTCGCGGACTCCACCACCTCGGCGGTGCAGTGGAAGTGGACCGAGGCGTAGTAGCTGGTGGGCGTGCCCGGTGCGCCGCGCCAGTGGCCCGGGGCGAAGGCGTAGCCGTCGGTGACCGCGAGGGTGACCTCGGGGTCGGCCCGGACGGCGGCCAGCAGCGGGTTGGGTGCGGCCAGGTGGAGCAGGATCTCGCCGCGCTCGGCGTCCAGCAGGAAGTGGGTCGGGACGAGCACGGGGCCCTCGCCGGGGCCTCCGTTGGCGGCGAGCAGGCCGAAGTCGCGGCCCTCGGCGAGCCAGGCGCGCCACTCGGCCTCGTCGCCGCGGTCCCAGGATCTGATCAGCACGGGTGGGCCTCCCGTCAGCGGGGGTAGCCGCGCAGGTGCGCGGGCAGTGGAACGGTGGTGCCGGGGTGCGGCTCGGGGGTGCCGTGCACCGTGGTGACGGGGATCAGTCCGGACCAGTGCGGCAGGTCGGTGTCGTCCGGGTCGTCGGCGGCGGCGTCGTCCCGGGTCTTGGCCGAGACCTCGTCCAGCTCCAGCCGGATGACGGCGGTGGCGGCGAGCTCCTTGGCGTTGGCCGGTCGGACCTCGGCGGAGCGCCCCGGTATCGCGTGGTCGACCAGGGCGGCGAGCGCGACGTCCAGCTCCTCGGGGTCGGTGACCTGGTGCGCGGTGCCGTGGGCGACCACCGAGCGGAAGTTCACCGAGTGGTTGAACGCGGACTTGGTCAGCACCAGCGCGTCGACCTGGGTGACGGTGACGCAGACCGGCATGCCCTGCTCGCCGGAGGCGTTGCGCAGCGGGCGGCTGCCGGTGGAGCCGTGGAGGTAGAGCCGGCTGCCGACCCGGGCGAAGATGGTCGGCAGGACGACGGGCGCGCCGTCGACGACGAAGCCGAGGTGGCAGATGTAGGCGCTGTCGAGGATGGCGTGGATCGCCTCCTGCTCCCAGGTGGCCCGGTCCCGGTAGCGGGTGGGGGTGGTCCTGGGGGTGCGGGAGTAGTTGGGCGAGCCTTCCGGGCTGGCTGACATGACATCCTCTATGTACTAGTGCATAATTTACTTTGTGCTAGGAGACTATCCCCTGAAGGGGCGACGCGCCAGCGAAATCGCGGCCCACATCGAGCAGGGCGTGAGCGGCGGGCAGCTCGCCCCCGGGACCGCGCTTCCCCCGCTGCGCGACCTCGCCGCCGAACTGGGCGTCAACGCCAACACCGTCGCCGCCGCCTACCGGCTGCTGCGCGACCGCGGCGTGATCGAGACCGCCGGCCGCAAGGGCAGCCGCATCCTGCCCCGGCCCGCGCTCACCCCGCGCGACCAGGTCCGCATCCCCGTCCCGCCGCACGCCCGCGACCTGTCCGCCGGCAACCCCGACCCGGCCCTGCTGCCCGACCTCGGCCCGGCCGTGGCGGCCGCCGTCGAGGCCGGGCGCACCGACCCGGTGCTGTACGGGCACGACGCCGTCGACCCGCAGCTGCTCGCGCTGGCCAGGGCCTCCTTCGAGGCCGACGGCCTGCCCGGGGGCCCGGTCGCCGTCGCCTCCGGCTCGCTGGACACCATCGAACGGATCCTCGGCGCCCGGCTGCGCCCCGGCGACGCGGTGGCCGTCGAGGACCCGGGCTGGGGCAGCCTGCTCGACCTGCTGCCCGCGATGGGGCTGAGGAGCGCGCCCGTCCGGCTGGACGACGAGGGGCCGCTGCCGGACGCGCTGGCCGCCGTGCTCGCCGAGGGCGTCCGGGCCGTGGTCGTCACCAGCCGGGCGCAGAATCCGACCGGGGCGGCGCTCACCGCGCGGCGGGCCGAGGCGCTGAGGGCCGTCCTGGCCGAGCACCCCGGCGTGCTGCTGATCGAGGACGACCACGGGCACGGCATGGTCGACCAGCCGTACCACCCGCTGGTGGGCGCGGGCGCCCGGCACTGGGCGGTGGTGCGTTCGGCGGCCAAGGCGTACGGGCCGGACCTGCGGGTCTCGGTGGCGGTCGGAGACGAGGAGACGATCGGGCGGGTGGCGGGCCGGCAGCGGCTGGGCGCCGGCTGGGTCAGCCACCTGCTGCAGCGCACCGTCGCGGAGCTGTGGCGCCGCGACGCCGCGCCGGCCGACCGGGTGGCCGCCGCGTACCGGGCCCGGCGGGACGCGCTGCTGGGCGAGCTGGCGGCACGCGGGATCGCGGCCCACGGGCGGAGCGGGCTGAACGTCTGGGTGCCGGTGCCGGACGAGACCTCGGTGCTGGCGGCGCTGGTGCAGCGCGGCTGGGTCGCGGCGCCCGGTGCGCGGTACCGGATCCAGTCGCCGCCCGGGCTGCGGTTCACCACGGCGCGGCTGGAGCCGGCGCAGGCGCGGGAGCTGGCGGAGGACCTGGCGGCGGTGCTGGGGGCGGGCGGGGGCGGATCGCGGCTGGTGTGAGCCCGGGGCCGGTCCTCGGGGAGCGGGGCGCAGGGCGTGGGGCGGGTGGGGCGGAAGCGGTGGGTGTGGCGGGTGTGAACCCCGGGCGGCGTCCGGTGGTCGTCGGCCCGCTTGGTCTGAACCCGGCGGTAACAAAAGCGGAAACCTGCTGCGGATGCCTAGCGGCGGTGAGCGCGCGCATGTCATCTTCTTCGCGCCACCGGCCGGCGGCCCACCCTCACCCAGGCGTCCTCCCGTTCCCCAACCTCCGGGAGGACCGACCGCAGGAGTTCCGCCGTGCCCGAGAACTGTTCGAGCGTCACCCGCAGCACCCCGCGACCCGGCCGCCGGCTGCTCGCCGCAGCGCTGGCCCTTCCGCTCGCCGTCGCCGGCCTGGCCGTCGCCTCGCCGGCCTCCGCCGCCGTGCCCGCGCCGGCGGCGCCGGCCGCGGCGCCGTCCGGGCCCACCGCCAGCGTCACGCTCGGCGACAGCTACATCTCCGGCGAGGCCGGCCGCTGGAAGGGCAACGCGGCCGGCACCAGCGGCGGCCGCAACGGCACCGACCGGGCCTGGACCGGCAGTTCGTACGACCCCTCGCGGATCTACGGCGCCACCGCCGCGAGCGGGTGCGACCGCTCGGACGTGGCCGAGGTGCTCAGCGCCTCGACCGGGGCCCAGAACGAGATCGACCTGGCCTGCTCCGGAGCCGTCACCGCGAACGTCTTCCGCGCCGCCAACGGAGGCCAGTCGCTCAAGGGCGAGGCTCCGCAGGCCGACCGACTCGCCACCGTGGCACGGCAGAACAGCGTCCAGCTGATCACCCTGTCGATCGGCGGCAACGACCTGGGCTTCTCGGACGTCATCTCCACCTGCGTGAAGGACTACCTGATCTGGTACTCCTACTGCCACGGCTCCGCGCAGTCCCAGATCGACGGCCGGATGCCCACCGCGATGGCCGGGGTCGGCAAGGCGATCGACGAGATCCGCGCCGTGATGGCCGACGCCGGCTACGCCCGGTCGGACTACCGCCTGGTGCTGCAGTCCTACCCGTCGCCGATCCCGCGCGCCGCCGAGATGCGGTACCCGGAGAGCGGCTGGAGCCGCTCCGACACCGGCGGCTGCCCGTTCTGGGACGGGGACGCGGACTGGGCCCGCGACTCGATGGTGCCGCAGATCTCCCAGGCGCTGGCGGGCGTCGCCGCCGCCAAGGGGGCGCAGTTCCTGGACCTGTCGGACATGCTGCAGGGCCGTGAGGTCTGCTCGACGGCCACCGGCCAGCCGACCGCGGGCTCCGGCCCGTCCGCGACCACCAGCGAGTGGGCGCGCTTCCTGGACGGCGGGCTCAACTCCACGCAGGGCGTGCTGCAGGAGTCGATGCACCCCAACTACTACGGCCAGCAGGCGGTCGGGCGCTGCCTGACGCTGTTGTGGGCGCGGCCGAGCGGTGACTACTCCTGCCGCAACACGGCCGGGCAGGACGCGAGCGGGATGTACCTGACCGCGCGGTGACCGCACGGTCCGGCGCCCCCGGGCGGCCTCGGCCGCGGGGGCGCCGTGCCGTCGTGCTCAGCCCTTGGCGAGCAGTGACTGGGCGTGCGCGCGGACCTGATCTTTCGTCAGATAGGCGTCGGTGTACTCGAAGTCGCGCAACCGGGCGGGCTGGCGGGCGAGGAAGCCGATGCGGACGAACTCGTCGCCGGCGGTCGCGTTGAGCAGCCAGTTGGCGCCCACCCGGAACTTGGCCACGTTGGTGCGCATCGCCATCAGGTGGTAGCCGCGGGCCACCAGCTGGGCGGGCACCCCGCGCAGCTCCACGCCGAGCGGCTTGGAGACCGCGTCCTTGCCGCCGAGGTCGACCACCAGGCCCAAGTCCTTGTGGTAGTAGGGCTCCAGGGGCTGGTTGCGGAGCGAGGCGATGACGTTGTTCGCGACCGCGCGGCCCTGGCGGGCGGAGTGCTGGGCGGTCGGCGGGCAGACCGCGCCGTCGCCCTTGGCGAGGTCGGGGACGGCCGCGGCGTCGCCGATCGCGAACACGCCCTCGAACTGGGGCACCCGCATCTCCGCCGTCACGGCGAGCCGGCCGCGGACCGTCTCGGTGTCCAGGGTGGCGATCAGCGGGCTCGCGGCCACCCCGGCGGTCCAGATCAGGGTGCGGCAGGGGAGCACCCGGCCGTCGGTGAACTTGACGGTCTCGGCGCCGACTTCGGCCACCGAGACGCCCAGCGAGACCTCGATCCCCCGCTCCCGCAGCACCTCCAGGGCGGCCTCGCCGAGCGGGTCGCCGAGCTCCGGCATCAGCTTCGGGGCGATGTCGATCAGGTGCCACTTGATCTGCCGGACGTCCAGGCGCGGGTAGCGGTGGGCGGCGGCGGTGGTCAGTCGCTGGAGGCAGGCGGCCGTCTCGGTGCCCGCGTAGCCGCCGCCGACCACCACGAACTGGAGCCGGGACTCGCGCTCCTTCTGGTCCAGGGTGGCGGAGGCGAGATCGAGTTGGGCGATCACGTGGTCACGGACGTAGGCGGCCTCGGCGAGCGTCTTCATGCCGCGGGCGTAGTCGGTGAGTCCGGGGATGTCGAAGGTGCGGGTGACGCTGCCGGGGGCGAGCACCAGGACGTCGTACTTCTGCGCCACCACCTCGTCGGTGATCTTGCGCACGACGCACACCTTGGAGCCCGGGTCCACGCCGATGGCGCCGCCGGGGACGATGTGGGTGCGGCGCAGCGACCGGCGCAGGGAGACGGCCACGGACTGCGGGGTGAGGACGCCGGCGGCGACGTGCGGGAGGAGGGGGAGGTAGAGCTGGTAGCTGAACGGCGTGACCAGCGAGATCTCGGCCTCCGACGGTGACAGCTTGCGTTCGAGGCGGCGGGCGCACTCCAGGCCCGCGAAGCCACCGCCCACGATCAGGATCCGAGGTCGTTCCATCGCTCATCCCTTGTGCCGTGAAGGTCCCCAGGACTGCCATTACTGTCCGCCACACTCGCACGGAGCAGCGGGGGCTGCCACCGGGGCGGGTCGCGCGGGGGAGGGTCGGGACGGGCGGCCACGGGTGCGGGGAGCGGAAGGCCGCGGGGTGCGGGGAGAGGAAGGGCGGCGACACCGATAGGCTGTCGGCCGTGCTACCCGAGGTGACGGCGATCCGGTACGTGACGCCACTGCGAGAAGGCGGCTCGATGCCGGGCCTGGTCGAGGCCGACGATCGGCGGCTTTACGCGCTGAAATGGGTCGGTGCGGCGCAGGGCCGCAAGGCGTTGGTCGCGGAGGTGCTGGCCGGGGAGCTCGGCCGGCGGCTCGGGCTGCCGGTGCCGGAGCTGGTGACGGTCGACCTGGACCCGGTGCTCGCGCGCAGCGAGCCCGACCACCAGATCCAGGACCAGATGCGGGCCAGCGGCGGGACCAACCTCGGGATGGCCTTCGTCAGCGGCGCGCTCAACTTCGACCCGCTCTGCTACGAGGTGGATGCGGAGCTCGCCGGGCAGGTGCTCTGGTTCGACGCGCTGATCGGAAACGTGGACCGCTCCTGGCGCAACCCGAACCTGCTGGTGGCGACCGGCGGACTGCGGCTGATCGACCACGGCGCGAGCCTGATCTTCCACCACAACTGGCCGGGCGCCGCGGCCTGGATCCGCCGCCCGTACGACGCCTCCGACCACGCGCTGCTGCGGGCCCGGCCGGACCTCACGGCGGCCGACAAGGCGCTCGCGCCGCTCGCCGAGGCGGCGATCGAGGGCGCGGTCGCGCAGATCCCCGACGTCTGGCTGGTGGACGAGTTCGGCTTCGACTCGCCCGACGAGGTGCGCGCCGCGTACCGCACGCAGCTGACCGAGCGACTGGCCGGTCCGCGCGACTGGCTGCCGGAGGTGCCCGCATGACCGAGTCCGCGTTTTCCGTGCTGCCGGTCACCGTCGAGCTGCACGACTACGAGTACGCCGTGATCCGCGCGGTGCCGCGGGTCGAGCGCGGCGAGTGCGTCAACGTCGGGGTGCTGCTGTACTGCCGGCAGAGCGCGCACCTGGCCGCCCGTACCCACCTGGACCAGGCCCGGCTGCTGGCACTGGACCCGGTGGCGGACGTGCAGGGGGTGCGGCGGGCGCTGCACGGGATCGAGGCGGTCTGCCACGGCGGCCCGCAGGCCGGTCCGGCGGCGGGGGACAGCCCCGGTCAGCGGTTCCGCTGGCTGACCGCGCCGCGCAGCGCGATCGTCCAGCCGGGGCCGGTGCACACCGGGCTGACCGCGGACCCGGAGGCGGAGCTGCGGCGGCTGTTCGACCAGCTGGTGCTCTGACGTCCGGCCGGTGCGGGGCGGCTCGCCGACGGTTGCCCCGGTCAAAGCTTGAGTTGGTGAAGCACCTGGCCGTACTCTGGCCCCATGGGTTCGACAGCGACGACGACCGTACCGACCAACGCCGAGTTGATGGAGGCGTTGGCCGCCGTCGGTGCCGCGTACTTCCAGGACTTCGCGGCGGCCGCGGCCCGGCACGGGCTCTCCTCCTCGCAGGCCAAGGCGCTGGGCGCGGTGCAGGAACCGGTGCCGATGCGGGCGCTGGCCGGGCGGCTGGGCTGCGACGCGTCGAACGTCACCGGGATCGTGGACCGGCTGGAGTCGCTGGGCCTGGCGAACCGGGAGGCGGCGGCCGGTGACCGCCGGGTGAAGATCGTGGTGATCACGGCCGAGGGCCGGGAGATCCTGAACCGCATCCGCGGCGAGATGGCCCGGACCCACCAGGCCTTCGAGGCGATGACCGACGAGCAGCGGATCGCCCTGCACTCCATCTGCTCCCAGGTGCTGCCGGTACTGGCCGGCCGTACGGGCGGCGCGCAGTAGGAACCCCGCGCCGCCCGTGGCCCGCGCCGCCGGTCAGAGCAGTTCGGCGAGCTCCGGCGGCAGCGGCCGGCGGTGGAGCAGGGTGAGCGAGCGGGTGGCCCGGGTCAGGGCGACGTAGAGGTCGCGCGGGGCGAGCGCGGCGGGTTCGAGCACCACGACCGCGTCGAACTCCAGCCCCTTGGCCTCCGCCACGGTGAGCGCGGCAGACTCCGCGGCCAGGTCGTCCGGTGCGATCACCCCCAGGGTCCCCGGGCCGCCGGGCAGCCGGGCGAGGGCGGCGGCGAAGTCGCCGTCCGGGACGGGGACCGCCCGGGGCCGCTCGGTGCCCGGGCGGACGGACTCGGGCGGCCGGTGGCCGGGCAGCACGGCGCTCAGCACGGCGGTGGCGAGAGCCATGACGGGCGCCGGCGTGCGGTAGTTGACGGTCAGCCGCTCCTCGCGCCAGCGGCCGGGCAGGTGCGGGTCGAGGGTCTCGGCCCAGCTGCGGGCGCCCGCGGGCGATCCGGTCTGGGCGAGGTCGCCGACGATGGTGAGCGAACCGGTCGGGACGCGCCGCAGGACGGCGCGCCAGGCCATCGCGGACAGCTCCTGGGCCTCGTCGACGACGACGTGGCCGTACGCCCAGGTGCGGTCGGCGGCGGCGCGTTCGGCGGTGGAGCGGTACGGGCCGTCGTCGCGGAAGCGCTCGGCCAGGGCGGCGGAGTCCAGCAGGGCGTCGCCGGTCTGCCCGGTGATGGTCAACACGCCCTCGGCGAAGGCGAGTTCGTCCTGGCCTGGGTTCTGGTCCGGGTCCTGCTGCCGGTCGGTGGGGTCGGAGGTCCGTTCGGGGCCCAGGAGTTCGGCGGCCTCGTCGAGCAGCGGGACGTCCTCGACCGTCCAGGGGGAGCCGACCGGGCGGAGCAGCGCGGCCGCCTGCCCGGGAGCCGTCCCGGCGAGGAACTCCCGGTCGGTGAGCAGCCGTTCGAGCAGCCGCTGGGGAGTGAGCCGGGGCCAGAGCGGGTCGAGCGCGGCGCGGACGTCCGGCCGGTCCCACAGCTCGCGCGGGGCGTAGTGCGCCTCCTCGTCGTCGTACGGGCGGCCGAGGGCGAGTGCCTGGGCGATGGCGAGGGCGTCGAGCAGGGTGCCCAGGTAGAAGGAGCGGGCCCGGTTGTGCGGCAGCCGCAGGCCGCGGGCGGCGTCCCGGGCCTCGGCGCAGGCCCGGGCGGAGACCCGCAGCCCCTCGCCGAGGTCCAGGCCTTCGGCGGGGGCCGTCTGGTGGGCGGCCACCGCACGGCGGAGCACCCCGGACATCCAGGGGCCGCCCTTGGCGAGGGCCGTGGCCGGGGCGTCGGTGGCGGTGGCGGCGATGCCGGGGAGGAGCTCGCCGACGGTGCGCAGCACCACCTCGGTCTCGCCGAGCGCGGGCAGCACCTCGTCGATGTAGCGGAGGAAGCCGGGGTTGGGGCCGATCACCAGCACGCCCCGGCGCTCCAGCGCGGCGCGGTGGGTGAACAGCAGGTAGGCGGCGCGGTGCAGGGCGGCCAGCGTCTTGCCGGTGCCGGGGCCGCCCTGGACCACCAGGGCGCCGCGCAGCGGGGAGCGGATCACCCGGTCCTGTTCGGCCTGGATGGTGGCGACGGCGGTGCCCATCCGGCCGGTGCGCTCGCGGCCGAGGGCGGCGAGCAGGGCGGCCTCGCCGACCAGGCCGCGCCGGCCGGACTCGTCCAGCCCGGCGAGGTCGAGCGCCTCGTCGTCCAGGCCGGTGAGGGTGCGGCCCCGGGTGTGCAGGTGGCGGCGGCGCACCACCGGGCCGGGGCGGGCGGGGGTCGCGGTGTAGAAGGGGCGGGCGGCCGGGGCGCGCCAGTCGAGCAGCAGCGGTTCGTACGCCTCGTCGGTCAGGCCGGTGCGGCCGATGTAGTGGACGGTGCCGTCGCGCTCGTCGAGCCGGCCGAAGCACAGGCCGCGCTCGACCGCGTCCAGCCGGGCGGCCCGGCGGGCGGCCTCCCGGGCGCGCACCTCGCGCTCCAGCCGGGCCTGGTGGGTGCCGCCGGGCGCGGCGCCGTCGTGGGCGCCGTCGGCGGTGCGGCGGGCCCGGTCGCGCACGGTGTCCAGTCGGGCGTAGAGCCGGGTGAGGCGGGCCTGCTCGGTGCGCAGGGCCGCGGCGAGGGCGCCGTCGTGATCCGTTGCGGCCGCTGGAGATTCGCTCATCGATGTGATATCCTTGCGGTGAGGAGGCTTTGGAGTGCGTTTTTAATGGCGCTCAATTGACCCAGCCTACCCCATCCGCCGACGTCCGGCGTGACCTCGACTGTTACTCTTGCGAAGCGTGAGCGCGAAGCCCCAGATCCCCAATGTCCTGGCCTCCCGGTACGCCTCGGCGACCCTGGCCCAGCTGTGGTCCCCCGAGCACAAGGTGGTCCTCGAGCGCCACCTGTGGCTCGCCGTCCTGAAGGCCCAGCAGGACCTCGGCGTCGAGGTTCCGGCGACCGCCGTCGCCGACTACGAGCGGGTGATCGACCAGGTCGACCTCGGCTCGATCGCCGCCCGTGAGCGGGTCACCCGCCACGACGTGAAGGCCCGCATCGAGGAGTTCAGCGAACTCGCCGGCCACGAGCAGATCCACAAGGGCATGACGTCCCGGGACCTGACCGAGAACGTCGAGCAGCTCCAGATCCGCCAGTCCCTGGAGCACGTGCGGGACCGCACGGTCGCCGTGCTGGTCCGCCTGGCCAAGCTGTCCGCCCAGCACTCCGAGCTGGTCATGGCCGGCCGCTCGCACAACGTGGCCGCGCAGGCCACCACCCTGGGCAAGCGGTTCGCGTCGATCACCGACGAGCTGCTGGTCGCCTTCCGCCGCCTGGAGGAGCTGATCGCCCGCTACCCGCTGCGCGGGATCAAGGGCCCGGTCGGCACCGCCCAGGACATGCTGGACCTGCTCGGCGGCGACACCGAGAAGCTCGCCGAGCTGGAGCGCCGGGTCGCCGGGCACCTCGGCTTCGACCACGTGCTGACCAGCGTCGGCCAGGTCTACCCGCGCTCGCTGGACTTCGAGGTGCTCACCGCCCTCGTCCAGCTGGCCGCCGCGCCGTCCAGCCTGGCCAAGACCATCCGGCTGATGGCCGGCCACGAGCTGGTCACCGAGGGATTCAAGGAGGGCCAGGTCGGCTCCTCCGCGATGCCCCACAAGATGAACACCCGCTCCTGCGAGCGCGTCAACGGCCTGGCCGTCATCCTGCGCGGCTACGCCTCGATGACCGGCGAGCTGGCCGGCGACCAGTGGAACGAGGGCGACGTCTCCTGCTCGGTGGTGCGCCGGGTCGCGCTGCCGGACGCGTTCTTCGCCTTCGACGGCCTGCTGGAGACCTTCCTGACCGTCCTCGACGAGTTCGGCGCCTTCCCCGCCGTGATCGAGGCCGAGCTGGACCGCTACCTGCCGTTCCTCGCCACCACCAAGGTGCTGATGGGCGCGGTGCGCGCGGGCGTCGGCCGGGAGACCGGGCACGAGGTCATCAAGGAGCACGCCGTCGCCTCCGCGCTGGCGATGCGCGCGGGCGCCCGCGAGAACGAGCTGCTGGACCGGCTGGCCGCCGACGAGCGGATCCCGCTGGACCGGGCCGGGCTGGACGCGCTGCTGGCCGACAAGCTGTCCTTCACCGGCGCGGCCGGTGCCCAGGTCGCGGAGGTCGTCCGCCAGGTGGAGGCCGTCGCGGCCGCCTACCCGGACGCCGCCAAGTACGCGCCGGCCGACATTCTCTGACGTGTCGTCAGGCCCTCGTCAGGCCTGAGCCGAGGGCCCTGCCGCCGGACCGGTGGCGGGTCCCTCGCGCGTCGTGGGGACGTGGCCCGGGTCCAGCGGCGGAGCGGTGGGGCCGCACGGCCAGTCGCAGTTCGGCTCGGCCACCGGCTGCGCCGCCTCGGGGGCCAGGACGTTGCCCCGTACGGTCGCGGCGGCGATCAGCCCGCCGGCCGCCAGCAGACCGGCGCAGATCAGCATCGCGGTGTGGAAGGCCGAGTCGACCGAGGAGGGCACCCGGTAGGCGTCGCCGCTCAGCCCGGCCAGCGCCGGCAGGGCGGCCACCGCGAGCAGGCCGGCCGCGCGGGCGGCGGCGTTGTTGACCCCGCTGGCGATGCCCGCGTGCCGGACCTCGACGGCGGCCAGCACCGTCGCCGTCAGCGGCGCGACCAGCAGTGTCATCCCGCAGCCCATCACCGCGACGGCGGGCAGCACGTCCACCCAGTACGAGGAGTCGGGGCCGATGCGCAGCATCAGCAGCACCCCGGCGGCGCACAGCAGCGGGCCGACGGTCAGCGGGACACGCGGGCCGATCCGCTTGCCGAGGCGTCCGGCGCGCGCGGACAGCGTCAGCATCAGCACGGTGATCGGCACCAGGGCGAAGCCCGAGACCAGCGGCGAGAAGCCGGACACGATCTGGAGCTGCACCACCAGGAGGAAGAAGACGCCGCTGAACGCCGCGTACACGCACAGGGTGACCAGGTTCACCGCGGTGAACAGCCGGGAGGAGAACAGCCCCAGCGGCAGCATCGGTTCGGGGGCGCGGCGCTCGACCGCCACGAAGGCGGCGCCGAGCGCCAGCCCCAGCACCCCGCTGACCCAGACGGCGGGGGACAGGCCCTCGCCGGCCGCGGTCAGCGCGTAGGTGACCGCGCCGAGGGCGAGGGCGGCGAGCACGGCGCCGAGCACGTCGAAGCGACCGGAGGCGGCCTCGTCCCGGCTCTCCGGCACCGACCGGGTGGTGACGGCGATCACGGCGGCGGCCAGCGGCAGGTTCAGCAGGAAGATCCAGCGCCAGCCGGGGCCGTCCACCAGCCAGCCGCCGAGGAAGGGGCCGACCGCGGCCGACACCCCGCCGAGGCCGGACCAGAGGCCGACCGCCGCCGAGCGGTCGTCGGGGTGGAAGACGGCCTGGAGCATGGCGAGCGAGCCGGGGGTGAGCAGCGCCCCGCCGATGCCCTGCACGGCGCGGGCGGCGATCAGCACGTGGATGTTCGGCGCTGCGGCGCAGGCCGCGGAGGCGACGGCGAACCAGACCACACCGATCAGGAAGACCTTGCGCCGCCCGTACCGGTCGCCGAGCGCGCCGCCGAGCAGGATCAGGCCCGCCAGGGTGAGCAGATAGGAGTTCAGCGTCCACTGCAGGGACGCCAGGGAGGCGCCGAGGTCGGCGCCGATCCGGGGCAGGGCGACGTTCACCACGGTGCCGTCGAGCATCGCCATGCTGGAGCCGAGCACCGTTGCCATCAGTACCCAGCGGCCCTGCGCGGTGCCCAAGCGCAGGGTGCCGGCCTCGGAGGTGGTCACGGGCGAATCCTGCGCTGCCGGGGCGCGAGTGACAAGGGTCACCGGTGGGTGTGTTGGGGGTGGGCGGTGCGTGAGCGGGCGGCTGCGCAGTGTCGGCGATCTCGGCGCAGGGTCGTGGATCAGTGGCGCGGGGTGAATGGATTGTGTACGTATCGTGGGCCTGGGCCTGCGGAGGGTCACCGGGGCAGGGGGGATCGTTGCGTTTTCAAAGATCGACATTGCTTCACCCGAACGGATGGGTTTTAGTTCAGCGACCGCCCGGCCAGTCCGGACGGATCCGCCGGGTGGAACGCCGAGTCCTGCCGCTGCCCGGTGGTTCGAAACGAACTCTGTACGGCAGGAGCGGGGGACCCACAGGTAAGTCGCCGGACCGGAGTTCGCGCCTCAGGGCGCGGGCGTCCAGGACCGGCTAGGGGTGAAGCCGCACACGCGGCCGGGCAACTCCAGCCCGAACCCGACAGCTCACCTCGCAGGCGTCGGAGAGGAAACTTCCATGCCTGCACAGGCTCGTCGTATCGCCCTGCCCCGCGCCGCCCGCATCGGCATCGCCACCGCCGTGACCGGTGTCTCCTTCGCCCTCCCGCTCGTGACCGCGATGAGCGCCCAGGCCCACACCGCCCCGGCCGCGGCCGCCGCCGCCGCCAAGCCGGCCGCGCAGGCCCCCGCCCCGGCCCAGGCCGCCGCGCAGGAGAGCTACCGCGTCGTCGGCGGCGACACCCTGTCCAAGATCGCCGACGCCCGGAACGTCGAGGGCGGCTGGCACGCGCTGTACGAGCGGAACCGCTCGGTCGTCGGCGCCGACCCGAACCTGATCTTCCCGGGCCAGCAGCTCGCGCTGCCGGGCCATGCCGGCGCTCCGGCCAAGCCGGCCGCTCCGGCGAAGCCCGCCACGCCGGCGAAGCCCGCCGCTCCGGCGGCTCCGGCGACCCAGGCCGCCAAGCCGCAGGCCCAGGTCCAGGTGCAGACCGAGGCCGCCAAGCCGTCCGCGCAGCTCCAGACCCAGCTCCAGGTCGCCACGCCGGCCCAGGCCGTGACCGCCACTCCGGTCGCCGCCGCCACCTCCGGCTTCGTCGCCCCGCTGGCCAACCCGAGGCTCGGCACCGCCTACGGCGTGGCCGGCTCGATGTGGGCCTCCGGCCACCACACCGGCCAGGACTTCGTCGCCTCCACCGGCACCCCGCTGCGCGCGATCGCCAACGGCGTCGTGGTCAAGGCCGGCAACGGCGGCGCCTACGGCAACGAGGTCGAGATCAAGCTCGCCGACGGCCACTACGCCGAGTACGCGCACCTCTCCTCGATCGGTGTGAGGATCGGTCAGACCGTCACCGCCGGCCAGCAGATCGGCCTCTCCGGCGCCACCGGCAACGTGACCGGCCCGCACCTGCACTTCGAGATCCGCAACGGCTCGGAGTACGGCTCGGACATCAACCCGGTCGCCTACCTGCGCGCGCACGGCGTCGCGCTCTGACCCCGAGAGCTCCGGGGTACCAGGAACCACCGCTGCTGCGGGCGAACCGATCGCCCGGGATGGTCATGTCGGGTGACCGCTCGACCGGGTGATCGCCGCACGGCGGACATGGGCGCGGGACACGCCCAGGCCGGCCCGGCCGCACGAGGACCTCCTCGTGCGGCCGGGCCGGCCGCTTTCGTTCCCGGGGCCGCCCGGGGTGTTCCAGCGGTCGAACGAAGCGTCAACTCCGGCGCACTGCCGGGTGATCGGCTGAAGCGCCGGGCTCCTGCGGGGCGCCATGCTGGCGGGCGGTCAGCGCCCGGCCGGTCCGGCGGTGGGGCGGGTCAGTGAGGCGAGGAGGCCGGATGGCGGTCCGGAGCGGGGGCGTGGCGGGGGAGACGGCCGGACGGGAGCGGCTCGGCCCGGGCGGCGTCGACCGGTTGAAGGCGGACTCGGTCGGCCTGGTCGGGGTGGTGTTCATGGCGCTCGCCACCGCCGCCCCGATCACCGCGATGACCGGCAACCTGCCGATCATCGTCGGGCAGGGCAACGGGGCCGGCGCGCCCGCCGCGTACATCGTGGCGACGGTGGTGCTGACGGTGTTCTCGGTCGGCTACGTGGCGATGGCCCGTCACATCACCGCGGCCGGCGCGTTCTACGGCTACGTCTCGCACGGACTGGGCCGGGTGGTCGGGATGGCGGCCGGGCTGCTCGCGGTGCTCGCGTACGTCGTCACCGAGGCCTCGGCCCTCGGCTTCTTCGCGTACTCGCTGCGCGGGCTGGTCCGTTCCCAACTGGGGGTGGAGCTGGGCTGGGGCTGGTACGCGCTGTTCGGGGCGGCGGTGATCGGGGTGATGGCCTGGTTCGACCTGCACCTGACGGCCAGGGTGCTCGGGGTCGCGCTGGTGCTGGAGATCGGGGTGCTGAGCGCGGTGTCGTTCGCGGTGCTGTTCTCCGGCGGCGGTCCGGACGGGATCGCGGTGGCCGCCGTGAACCCGCTGAACGCGCTGAAGGGGGTGGGGAGTTCGGGGCCGGCGGCGGCCGGGCTCGGCCTGTTCTTCGCGTTCTGGTCCTGGGTGGGTTTCGAGTCCACCGCGATGTACGGCGAGGAGTCCCGCGACCCGAAGCGGGTGGTGCCGCGGGCGACGCTGGTGTCGGTGATCGGGGTCGGGCTGCTCTACGTCTTCGTGTCCTGGATGATCGTGTCCGGCAACGGGGTCGAACGGGCGATCGCGGTGGCGAGCGGCGCGGTGCCGGGCAAGGACGGCAACAGCCTGTTCTTCGACCCGCTCGGCGCGCACCTGGGGGCCTGGGCGGTGAAGGTGTTCCAATGGCTGGTCGTCACCGGCTCGTTCGCCTGCGCGATGGCCTTCCACCAGTGCGCGGCCCGGTACCTGTACGCGATCGGGCGGGAGGGGCTGCTGCACCCGGGGCTCGGCCGCACCCATCCGCGGCACGGCTCGCCGCACGTCGCCTCGGTGGTGCAGTCGGTGATCGCGGTGGGGCTGGTGGCGGGGTTCCTGGCGGCCGGGATGGATCCGTACGCGCACCTGTACACGCTGCTGGCGCTGCTCGGGACGATGGCGATCCTGGTCGTGCAGACGCTCTGCTCCTTCGCCGTGGTCGGGTACTTCCACGTGCGCCGACGGCACCCGGAGACGGCGCACTGGTTCCGGACGCTGGCGGCGCCGCTGGTGGGCGGGGTGGCGATGGCCGGGGTGGTGGTGCTGCTGGTGCTCAACAAGGACGCCGCGGCCGGGGCGGCGGCGCACACGCTGCTGTTCCGGCTGACGCCGTACCTGGTGATCGGGGTGTTCACCGGCGGGATCGCGCTGGCGCTCGCGGTGCGCCGGTGGCGGCCGGAGCTGTACGCGCGGATCGGGCGGGTGGTGCTGGAGGACGCGGTCGAGCGGTGACGGCGGGCGGTGGCGGGCGGTCGGCGACGGCGGGTGGCGGGGGGATCAGCCGCGCCGGACCGGCAGGCCGTGGTGGGCGGCGGACAGCAGCTCGTGCATCCGGTGGCCGAAGTCCTCGGTGTCCCGGGCCGGTTCGGGGAAGACCAGGCGGACGTCGCGGTGGCCGTGCGGGTGGTCCAGGCGCAGCACCAGGCCGTGGCGGTCCAGGGCGAGCGGGCGGACCTCGGGGGTGTGGACGAGCAGGGCCGGGTCGAGCAGCCGGGTGAGGAGGTCGAGCGCCTCGGCGTGGTCGTCGGCGAAGTGGGTGAGCATCGCGGCCTCGTGCCGGGCCAGCGGGTCGGGGGCGGACAGGGCGAGGTCGGCGGCGGTGATCGCGCCGGTGCCGTACGGGGTGGCGAGGACGGCGTGGGCGACGTCCACCCGCAGGTGCACGCTGAGGCCGTCGTCGGCGAGGTGGGCCAGGTGCAGCCGGCCGGCCAGGGTGAGGCGGGCGCGGACCCGGTCGCGGACGGCGACGGGGGCGACGTCGGTGACGTCGAGGACGACGGCGAGGCCGTCGGCGGCACCGGCGGCGGCCGTGGTGAGCGGGTCGTCCAGGGCGGTGCGCAGCCGCAGCCGGGAGCCGTGGACGGAGACCGGGGTGTCCAGGTGGTGGTGCTCGCCCAGGGCCCGGACGGTGAGCGAGGAGGTCGTGACGAGCAGGCTGTGGATCCGTTCGGCGGTGGTGGGCTCGGGGACCTCGGTGTCGCCGGTGGGCAGGCTCATGGACGGACCTCCAGTTGGTTAGGTGAGCCTAACCTAATGTGCGACCGGGGGTGTGGCAAGCACGCGTGCGGACAGGCCGAAGGGCCCGGACGCGCCTGCGGCGTCCGGGCCCTTCGGTGCGGCGGGTCGTCAGGCCACGACGGCCTGGGCGTCGATCTCGACCAGCATCGGCTCCTGCGGCAGCTCGACGAAGATCGTGGTGCGGCACGGCTTCACGCCGCCGGGCTTGACGTTCTCGTCGATGAATTCGGCGTAGACCTCGTTCATCAGCGGGAAGTCGGCGCGCTTGGTGAGGTAGACGCGGAACATCACCACGTCCTCGATGGTGGCGCCGCCGGCCTCGACGATGGCCTTGACGTTCTCCAGGGTGCGGCGGGTCTGCGCCTTCACGTCGCCGTGGTAAAGGTACTCGCCGGTGGCCGGGTCCTGCGGGCCCTGGCCGGAGACCTGGAGGATGGGGCCCTTGCGGACGCCCTGGGAGAACATCCAGGCGGGGGCGGGGGCGCCGTCGGTGCGGATCTCGGTCTTGTCGGAGGACATGCGGGGTTCCTTACTCTGGTCGACGGTTCGTCAGTTGTGGTCGGGGCGGCCGCAGTCGGCGGACACGGCGCGGGTGGTGGCGAGCAGCTGCGGAAGCAGGTCCAGCACCTGCTCGTACGGCAGGACCACGTCCGGGACGGAGATCGAGGCGGCGGCGACCACCCGGCCGCTGGCGTCCCGGACCGGTGCGGCCACGCAGTTGATGAAGGACTCGTGCTCGGCGTGGTCCTGCGCCCAGCCCTGGGCGGCGACCTTCTCCAGCTCGGCGAGCAGCGCCTCCGGGGTGGTCAGGGTGCGCTCGGTGTGCGGGGTGAAGCCGATCCCGGCCACCACCCGGCGCCGCTCGGGCAGCGGGAGGTCGGCCAGCAGCACCTTGGAGACGGCGGCGCAGTGCAGGGCGGCGCGCAGGCCGATCCGGGAGTACATCCGCACCGGGTGGCGGGAGTCGAACTTGTCGATGTAGACCACCTCGCCGCCCTCGTACGCGGCCAGGTGCACGGTCTGGCCGGTGGCGGCGTTCAGCTCGGCCAGGTGCGGGGCGGCGATCCGGCGCACGCCGCGCTGCTCCAGGGCCAGGCCGGAGAGGGCGAAGAGGCCGGCGCCCAGGTGGTAGCGGTAGGCCGCGTCGCGATAGACGAATCGTTCCTCTTCGAGGCTCTGGAGCAGGCGGAGCACGGTCGTCTTGTGGACGCCGAGCACCTCGGCGAGTTGGTCGAGGGAGCGCTCGCCCTCGCCGAGCTCGGCGAGGATGCGCAGGGCGCGGGTGACGGTCTGGCTCATCGTGCTCCGCTTCGAGGGCTGAGGGTCCTGCTCATTGTGCCCGGGACCGGTCGGCGGGGAGCGCCGGGCCGGCGGACGGCGCCGGGGCGGCGGACGGCGTCGGGGCGACCGGGCGCGTGGAGCCGGCGGGCAGCGCCGGGCCGGTGATCCCCTCCGCGGTGACCCGGGTGGCGGCCCACTGGGCGGGGGAGGCGGCGAGCAGGGCGGCCACCACGGTGGCGTCCGGCAGCTCGGCCTGGTCGCCGTGGGCGGTCAGCGCGCAGGCGGCGCTCAGGTGGCCGAGCCGCAACCGGCTCCGCTGGTCCAGGCCCCGGACGGTGCCGGCCAGGTAGCCGGCCGCGAAGGCGTCGCCCGCGCCGGTGGCCTCGACCACCTCGACCGCGAGGGCCGGCTCGGTGACCGCGGTGCCGTCCCGGCCCAGGGCCGTCACCTGGCGGGCAGCGTCCTTGACCACGACGGTGGCCGGGGCGGGGAAGCGGCGGCGCAGGGCGGCCGGGTCGCCGGTGCCGAAGGCGGCCTCGGCCTCGTCGGAGCCGAGCAGCAGCAGGTCGGCGGCGTCCAGCAGTGGCGGCAGCACGGCCGGATCGCGGTCGCGCCAGAGCGAGGGGCGCCAGTTGAGGTCGAAGCTGACCAGGCGGCCCGGGCGGCGGTCGGCGAGCAGGGCGCGCAGCAGGGCGAGGCAGTCGTCGGAGAGCGCGGCGGTGATGCCGGACAGGTGCAGCAGTCCGGCGCCCGCCAGCAGCGCGGCGGCGGCCGGGTCGGCGAGCAGGTCGGGGGAGAGCGCGGCGGCCGCGGAGCCGCGCCGGTGGTAGTGCAGCCGGCTGCGGCCGGGCCCGAGGTCGTGGCGGTCGCCGGTGCTGCCGCCGACCTCCTTGAGATAGAGGCCGGTCGGGCGGTGCGGGTCGACCGCGACCGCCGAGACGTCCACGCCGCGGGCGGCGACCTCGGCGAGCAGCCGGCGGCCGAAGCCGTCGTCGCCGACCCGGCTGATCCAGGCGGTCGGCACGCCGTGGGCGGCCAGCGCGCCCGCCACATTGGACTCCGCGCCGCCGACGGAGAGCCGGAAGCTCTCCACCGACTCCAGCGGGCCCGGGCGGTCCGGCAGCAGGACGGCCATCGACTCGCCCACGCACACCGCCGTCGGGGGAGGGCCGGGGCGGGTCGGGCCCTGGGTGTCCTGTCGCGGCATGTGCGGGGCTCCTCGTCTGCGGCCGTTCCGTCGAGAGCGGGCCCACCGGGTCGACTCCCCGCACGTCAGCGCCGCCTCGTCGGCGAGCGCTGAACGGGAGTCGACCCCGTTGACCGGGAGTCAGGTCCGTTGACCGTGATCCGGCGCCGATGCTAGAACCGTGTTGCCAGCATGTGCAACCCTCGTTGCACATGTTGCAACCTGTGCGGATGGAGGAACATGGTGGAGCAGACCTTCTCAAGCAGCGGCACCGGGCCGGGCATCGCCCGCGGAGCGGTGGCCGCCCTGGCCGACGAGCCGCTCGACTGGCGGTTCAAGGCCGCTCCGCCGCAGTCGTGGGGCCGCAGCACCCGGGAGTGGCTCGCCACCGGCCCCACCCTCTCCTCGCTCGGCACCCCGCTGCTCACCCTGGACGGCGCCGCCCTCGACCACAACGTCCGCACCATGGCCGACTGGTGCGCCAAGGCGGGCGTCGCGCTCGCCCCGCACGGCAAGACCACCATGGCACCCGCCCTCTGGCAGGCGCAGCTCGACGCCGGAAGCCACGGCATCACCCTCGCCAACCTGCCCCAGGTGCGGGTCGCTCGGGCCTTCGGGGTGCAGCGCATCCTGCTCGCCAACACCCTGCTCGACCCGGCCGGACTGGCCTGGCTCGCCGACGAGCTCGCCGTCGACCCCGACTTCGCCCTGCTCTCCTGGGTCGACTCCGTCGAGAGCGTGCGGCTGATGGACGAGGCACTCCGCGCCGCGGGCGCCGAGCGGCCGGTCGAGGTGCTGGTCGAGCTCGGCGGACCCGGCGGGCGCACCGGCGCCCGCGGCCTCGACGCCGCCGTCGAGATCGCCGCCGCCGTGCTGCGCGCCCCCACCCTGCGCCTGGCGGGCGTCGGCGGGTACGAGGGCGCGCTCGCCCATGACGCCTCGGCCGACGGACTGGCCGCCGTCCGCGACTACCTGCGCGAGCTCGGAACGCTGCACGGACGCCTGGCGAGCGCCTACCCGGACGGCACCCGGCCCGTGGTCTCGGCCGGCGGCAGCGCCTACTTCGACCTGGTGGTCGAGGAACTCGCCGACCTGCCGGAGGCGTTCGTGGTGCTGCGCTCGGGCGCGTACATCGCCCACGACGACGGCTTCTACCGGGGCATCTCGCCGCTGGCCCGGGACGGCGGGCAGGCCCCCTTCCGCGGCGCGCTGCACGGCTGGGGCCGGGTGGTCTCCCGGCCCGAGCCACAGCTCGCGCTGCTCGACGTCGGCAAGCGCGACCTGCCCTTCGACGAGGGCCTGCCCGAGCCGCAGCGGGTGCGCGGCGGAGCCGAGCTGACCGGCACGGCGGCCCGGATCACCGCGCTCAACGACCAGCACGCCTTCCTGCGGGACGCGGGCGACCTCGCGCCGATCGGCGCGGTGCTGCGGCTGGGCGTCTCGCACCCGTGCACGGCCTTCGACAAGTGGACAGCGATCCCGGTGCTGGACTCCGCGGACGCGGCGGAGCCGAAGGTCACCGGCCTGGTCAGGACGTTCTTCTGATGCCCGGGGAGAGAGCGGCCCCCGGGGGGCAGGCCGTCGGCGGACCCGCCGGGGGGACGGCCCCCGGCCGGAGGGCCCGCAGGGGCGGGACGGTCCTCCACGGTGCCACGGTCTTCCGCGGTGCCACCGTGGTGGACGGCACCGGTGCGGAGCGCTACCGGGCGGACGTCCGGATCGCCGACGGCCTGATCGCCGAGATCGGCGAGGGCCTCGACGCGCCCGAGGTGGTGGACGCCGACGGGCTGGTACTGGCCCCCGGCTTCATCGACATGCACGCCCACTCCGACCTCGCGCTGCTGCTCGAACCCGAGCACCCGGCCAAGGTCACCCAGGGCGTCACCTGCGAGGTGCTCGGCCAGGACGGCCTGTCCTACGCCCCGGTGGACGACGTCACGCTGCCCGCGCTGCGCCGCCAACTCGCGGGCTGGAACGGCGATCCGGACGGTTTCGACTGGGACTGGCGGAGCGTCGCCGACTACCTGGACCGGATCGACCGCACCGGTGTGGCCGTCAACGCCTGCTACCTCGTCCCGCACGGCACGCTGCGGATGCTCGTCATGGGATGGGCCGACCGCCGACCCGCCCCGGCCGAACTCGACCGGATGCGGCAGGTGCTGGCGAAGAGCCTGCTGGACGGTGCGGTCGGCATGTCCAGCGGCCTCAGCTACACCCCCGGGATGTACGCGGACACCGCCGAGCTGGTCGAGCTGTGCACCGTCGTCGCGGCCTACGGCGGCTTCCACGCGCCGCACCAACGCTCGTACGGCGAAGGTGCGTTGGAGGGCTACGCGGAGATGGTGGAGATCGCCCGGCAGAGCGGCTGCGCGCTGCACCTGACCCACGCCACGATGAACTTCGGGGTGAACCGGGGCCGGGCCGGTGAACTGCTGGCACTCCTCGACCGGGCGCTCGCCGACGGCGTCGACCTCACCCTGGACAGCTACCCCTACCTGCCCGGCTCCACCACCCTGGCCGCCCTGCTGCCGAGTTGGGCCACCGAGGGCGGACCGGCCGCGACCCTGGCGCGGCTCGGCGACCCGGCGCAGTGCGCGCGGATCCGCTACGAGGTGGAGGAGAAGGGCAGCGACGGCTGCCACGGCGTGGTCACCGACTGGACGACCATCCAGATCTCCGGCGTCCGCTCGGACTCGCTCGCCGGGGCGGTCGGCCGCACCGTCGCCGAACTGGCCGCCGAGGAGCGGCGGACCGGCACCGAGGTGTTCCTGGACCTGCTGCGCCGGGACGAGTTGGCCACCACGATCCTCCAGCACGTCGGGCACGAGGAGAACGTCCGCGCGATCATGCGCCACCGCGCGCACACCGTCGGCAGCGACGGACTGCTGGTCGGCGCCCGGCCGCACCCGCGCGCCTGGGGCACCTTCCCGCGCTACCTCGGCCACTACAGCCGGGAGTTGGGGGTACTGACGCTGGAGGAGACGATCGCCCGGATGACCGGCCGACCCGCCGCCCGGCTGGGGCTTGACCGGCGCGGCCGGATCGCCCCCGGCCACCACGCCGACCTGGTGCTGCTCGACCCCGGGAAGGTCCGGGACGCCGCCACCTTCGAGCACCCCCGGCTGCCCGCCGAGGGCATCGAGTACGTGTACGTCAACGGCACCGCCGTCGTCCGGCAGGGCCGCACCACGGGCGCCCGTCCCGGCCGCGCCCTGCGTCGAACCGACCGAGGAACCCTGGCCATATGACCGAGCTCTCCGCTCCGACCGATCCCTCCGACCCGACCGACCCGACCGACCCGAACGGCCGGACCGGCCCGACCGGCCTCTCAGGCCGGCGCGGTCCCTCCGTGCTGCGCGACGAACCGGTCATCGCGGTGGTCCGCGCCCCCCGGATCCCGGACGCCGCCGCACTCTGTGCCGCGCTCGCCGAGGGCGGCATCAATCTGACCGAATTCACCTACACCACACCGAATGTGACGGATCATCTGCTCCGGGCGTCGAAGGCCGGCTGGCGGGTCGGCGTCGGCACGGTGCTGACCGCCGAACAGGCGCGGCTCGGGGTCGGGGCGGGCGCCTCCTTCCTGGTCACCCCCGGCTGCCGTCCCGAGGTGGCCGAGGCGGCGGCCGACGCGGAGGTGCCGGTGGTGCTCGGGGCGCTCACCCCGACCGAGGTCGCCCACGCGGTGGACCTCGGCGCCGCCGCCGTCAAGATCTTCCCGGCCCGGTCGTTCGGCCCCGGCTACTTCAAGGACCTGCGCGGCCCGTACCCGGACGTGCCGCTGGTGGCCTCCGGCGGGGTGAACGCGGGCAACGCCGCCGAGTTCCTGGCGCACGGCGCGCTCGCGGTCTGCGCGGGGACGGACGTGGTGCCGCCGGACGCCGTCGCGGCGGGGGACTGGGCGGAGATCACCCGGCGGGCCCGGGCGTTCACGGCGGCCTGTGCGAGGACGGTCCCGTAAGGGGTGCTCCCGCCGCGGGGTGCGGGCCCCGTGAAGGCGGGGCGAGGCGGGCTGTCGGGACGGCCGGGATCGGACGAGAATCGGGGGCACCCGGCTCGGCCCCGGCCGAGCCCGTCCCGGCTCAGCTCCCGCCCGGGCCCCGGACCCGGCTTCCCGCCGGGCCCGGCCCGGGCTCCGGACCCGGCAGGAGGAACCGCCCATGACCTCGACCCGCCCCGGCCCCGAGTGGCTCGCCACCGCCGTGCTGTACCAGATCTACCCGCAGAGCTTCGCCGACTCCGACGGCGACGGCATCGGCGACTTCGCCGGCATCGCCGAGCACCTGGACCACCTCGCCTGGCTCGGCGTCGACACCGTCTGGCTCAACCCCTGTTTCGCCTCGCCGTTCCGCGACGCCGGGTACGACGTCACCGACTACCTCACCCCGGCGCCGCGCTACGGCAGCACGGAGGGCCTGGCGGCGCTGGTCGAGGCCGCCCGCCGCCGGGGCATCCGGATCCTGCTGGACCTGGTGGCCGGGCACACCTCCGACCGCCACCCCTGGTTCCTGGCCTCCGCCGAGGACCCGGCGGACCACCGGTACATCTGGTCCGACCGCCCGGTGGACGGCTTCGTCGCCTCGCCCGGCGGCCGCCCCGGCTGGTACCGGCCGAACTTCTTCGACTGCCAGCCGGCGCTCAACTTCGGCTACGCGCGCACCGATCCGCGGGAGCCCTGGCGGCAGCCGGTGGACGCGGACGGCCCGCGCGCCAACCGGGCGGCCCTGCGCGGGATCATGGCCCACTGGCTCGCTCTCGGAGTGTCCGGCTTCCGGGTGGACATGGCGTACTCGCTGGTCAAGGAGGACCCGGGCACGGTGGAGACGGCGAAGCTCTGGACCGAGCTGCGCGACTGGTTGGACCGCGCCCACCCCGAGGCCGCCCTGCTCGCGGAGTGGGGCGACCCGGCCGCCGCCGTCGCGGCCGGCTTCCACGCGGACTTCTTCCTGCACTTCGGCGGGGAGGACGACGGCCTGCCGCTGCGGTCCCTGTGGAACAACAACGGCGGGACGGTCGAGGAGTTCTGGCACCAGGAGTCCTGCTTCTTCGAGGCCGAGGGCCGGGGCACCCCGCGGCCCTTCCTGGACGCCTGGCGCTCCGCCGCCGAACTCACCGAGGGCAGCGGGCACATCGTGCTGCCCACCGCCAACCACGACTTCTCCCGGCTGGCCACCGGCCCGCGCACCGCGGAGCAACTCGCCTCCGCCTTCGCCTTCCTGCTCACCTGGCCCACCCTCCCCGCCGTCTACTACGGCGACGAGATCGGCATGCGCTACTTGCCGGGACTGCCCGACACGGAGGGCAGCGTCCTCGGTCCGCGGTTCAACCGGGCCGGCTCCCGCACCCCGATGCAGTGGACGCCCGGCCCGAGCGCCGGGTTCTCCAGCGCCCCGCCCGAGCGGCTCTACCTGCCGGTGGACCCGGACCTGCACCGTCCGGACGTGCTCTCCCAGCGCGCCGACCCGACCTCGCTGCTGCACACCGTCCGGCGGCTGATCGCGCTGCGCCGGGCGCACCCGGGGCTGGGCGCGGCCGGCGGGGTGGAGGTCCACGGCGCCGGCTACCCGCTGGTGTACACCCGGGCCGGGCGGTACCTGGTGGCGGTCAACCCGCGCCGGGAGCCGGCCTCGGTGCCGGCGGCGGGCCTGCCGGAGGGTGCGTGGCGGACGCGGGGCGTCCGGCCGCTCGAGGTCCAGGGTGTGCGGGTGTCGGACGGGGAGCTGCGGGCGGACGGGTTCTCGTACGGGGTGTTCGACCTGGGCTGAGCGCGGGGTGCGGGGGGCGTCGATCGGGGGCGTCGAGGAGTGGCGGGGGAGCGGGCCGCGCGGGGTCGCCCGCGGGGCTCGGCTTCCGATCGGTGTCGGACAGTTGTAAGCTACATCCATAGATGGTTGCATTTGCCACCCTCATTGGTTGCATTTACCACCTTCTTGATCATCGAGAGACACCACCGGAGGACGGTACGAACACCATGAGCACACCCCGGAACCCTGCCGCGGCGCCCACCCTGGGGCACTCGCTCAAACACCTGGCCGTCCACCTGATCACCCCGCTGCTGATGTGCCTGGGCATGGCGCTCGCCTACCAGGGCGCCTTCCACCAGCCCGAGCCGCACCACCTCGAGGTGGCCGTGGTCGGCACCACGCCGCAGGCGCACGGCCTGGCGCAGGCGATCCAGGGCAAGGCCGGGGACGCGCTCGACGTCCGGACCGTGGACGACCGGGCCGCCGCCGAGCAGCAGCTGCGCGACCGGGACCTGGTCGGCGCCTTCGTGCCGGACGCCAGGAGCCCCGAACTGATCGTCGCCAAGGGGAACTCGGACACCTCGGTGGTGGCCGCGACGGCGGTGTTCACCAACGTCACCGACCAGCAGGGCGTGCCGCTGCACGTCACCGACCTGACCACCCCGGCCGAGGGCGACCCGACCGGACAGGGCCTGTTCTTCCTGCTGGTCGCGCTGAGCATAGGCTCCTACGCCAGTGTCGCGGTGATCGGCGCCGCCGGTGCGGGGCTGAGCATGGCGGTCCGGGCGCTGGTCGGAGTGGCCGTCTCGCTGGCGGTCAGTGTGATCGGCATCGTCACCGCCGGACCGGTCTTCCACGTGGTCGACCACGACCAGGCGGCGATCTGGGCGCTCGGCTGGCTCTACTCCGCGGGCGTCGTGCTGATCGGCATCGGCCTGCACAGCTTCCTGAAGAAGTGGACCACGCTGGCCCTGATGGTGCTGTTCGTGATGCTGAACTTCACCTCCTCCGGCGGCGTCTACCGGCCCGAGCTGCAGAACGGGTTCTTCGGCGGTCTGCACGGCTTCTGGACCGGCGCCGGCTTCCTGGAGGGCGCGCGCAGCATCCTGTACTTCGACGGCGGCGCGGGCCTCGGCGGGCACGTGGTGACCCTGCTGGTCTGGCTGCTGCTCGGCGGGGCGGCCCTGGTGGCCGCGGCGATGTACGAGGGCCGCGGACGCCGCCCGGCGGAGACGCCGGAGGAGGCCGAGGAGGAGATGGAGGAAGCGGTCGCGGTCTGACCGCGCCCCGGAGGAGCTTCACCCGGTGCCACGGGCATCGGCACCGTAGGTGGGGATCGGAGGCCCGCGCCCGGCTCTGGACAAGCCGGACGCGGGCCTCGGCGCGTTGCCGGACCGGTGGTGTGCGCGGTGCTCAGGGGCGGTGCCCGGGGTCGGAGGCACTCGGGCCCCCGTCGTCCGTGCCCCCGTCGTCCGTGCCGTCCCGGTGCCGCTCGGGCGGGGCGTCCAGCCAGGCGGTCAGCTCGGCGGTGTGCTCGCCGAGCCGCGGCGGGGGCAGGTGGTAGCGGGGCGGGGTGCGGGAGAGGCCGATCGGGTTGGCGACCAGGTCCAGCGGGTGGCCGTCCGGGCCGGGCAGCGGCGCCCGGGGGTGCAGGCCGAGCGAGTCGGCGAGGCCGAAGGCCTCGGCCAGGTCGTTGACCGGGCCGCAGGGCACCCCGAGCGGGGTGAGGAGCGCGAACCACTCGGCGGCGGTGCGGCGTTCGAGCCGGGCGGTGAGTTCGCGGGCCAGCTCGGTCACGTGCGCGACCCGGTCGGAGTTGGTGGCGAAACGCGGGTCGGCGGCCAGTTCGGGGGCGCCCACGCCCCGGCAGAGCGCGGCGAACTGCCGGTCGTTGCCGACCGCGACGACCAGCGGGCGGTCGGCGGCGGTGAACACCTCGTACGGGGCGATGGACGGGTGGCGGTTGCCGAGGATGCCCGGCACGGCGCCGGCCAGGGTGTAGCCGGCGGACTGGTTGACCAGGCCGGAGAGCAGCGTGGAGAGCAGGTTCAGTTCCACCAGCTGGCCCCGGCCGGTGGCCTCGCGCTCGCGCAGCGCGGCGAGCACGCCGACCGCCGCGTGCAGCCCGGTCAGCACGTCCACCAGGGCGACGCCGGTCTTCACCGGTTCGCCGGGGGCCGGGCCGGTCACCGACATCAGGCCGCCGACGGCCTGCACCAGCAGGTCGTAGCCGGGCAGTTCGGCGCCCTTGCCGGAGCCGAAGCCGGTGATCGAGCAGTAGACCAGCCGCGGGTTGAGGGCCTGGGCGCGGTCCGGGCCGAGGCCGTGGCGGGCCATCGTGCCGGGGCGGAAGTTCTCCACCAGGACGTCGGCGCGGCGGACGAGTTCGACGGCGCGGGCGTGGTCGGCCGGGTCGCGCAGGTCGAGGGTGACGGAGCGCTTGTTGCGGTTGACGGAGAGGAAGTAGGTGGCCTCGCCCTGGGCGTGCGGCGGCCCCCAGGCGCGGGTGTCGTCGCCGGTGCCGGGCTGCTCGACCTTGATCACGTCGGCGCCGAGGTCGGCCAGCAGCATGGTCAGGTACGGCGCGGCGAGGACCCGGCCGAAGTCGGCGACCAGGACGCCGTCCAGCGGGATCCCGCTCATGCCCGGCCCCCGGGCGTCCCGGATGCGTCGGGCATGCTGCCGGGCGTGCCGGCCGCCGCGGCCGGGGCGGGTCCGGCCGTCGCGTCGCCGGAGGGGGCGTCGCCGCGCAGGTGGGGGCGGGCCAGCAGGAGGTAGAGGCCGCCGGCCGCGAGCACGACCACGGCCGACAGCAGCACCAGGTAGTTGTCGTACCAGGCGGCGTCCGGGGTGCGGCCCCAGCAGATGTTGACGATCGCGGCGACGCCGTAGACCAGCGCGCCGACGTTCACCGCCAGGCCCCAGCGGCCGAGCCGGAAGTCCCCGCTCGGGCGCCAGCCGCGCAGCCGGGCCCGCAGGGCGGCCAGCACCACCATCTGGAACGCGAGGTAGATGCCGATGCTGGAGAAGGAGATGATCTTCGTGAGGGCTCCCTCGGAGAGCGTCGAGGCACCCACGATGATCACTCCGGGCAGCGCGGCGGCGAGCAGCAGCGCGTACGGCGGCACCCGCAGCCGGCCCGAGACGGTGGCCAGCAGCCGGCTGCCCACGATCATCCGGTCCCGGGCGAAGGAGTACGCGAGCCGGCTCGCCGCCGCCTGCAGGCTCAGCACGCAGGACAGGAAGGAGATCAGTACCACGCCGATCACCACCCGGGCGCCGGCCGCCCCGAAGGCGTCGTGCAGCACCTTCGCCACCGGGTCCGTGTCGTCGCCGGAGACCACCGCGCCGATGTCCTGGATCGACATCACCAGGGCCAGGCTGACCCCGATGGCCGCCGCGCCGCCGACATAGATGGTGCGCCGCATCGACTTGGGGATCTGTCGACCCGGGTCGGGCACCTCCTCGGCGACGTCGCCGCAGGCCTCGAAACCGAAGAAGAGGAAGACCGCGATCAGCCCGGCGGCCAGGAAGGCGTCGGTGTAGTCGCCGTCACCGCCCGCGCCGAACCGGTCGAAGAGCACGCCGAGGCCGTGGTAGCGGTGCGTCAGCAGCAGCCAGGCGCCCACCGCGAGGGCACCGAGCAGCTCGGCGGCGAAGCCGAACATGGCCGCCGCCGACAGCACCCGGGTGCCGCCCAGGTTGATCACGGTGGCGAGCGCCAGCAGGCCCAGCGCGCACCAGACGGTCGTCGCGGTGCTCGGCTCGACGCCCAGCAGGGCGGCCACGTACGGTCCGGCGCCGTAGGAGACGGCGGCGATGGTGGACATCAGCGCCAGCAGGTAGACCCAGCCGGTCAGCCAGCCCCAGGTGCGGCCCCAGAGCCGGCGCGCCCACGGGTACACCCCGCCGGCCACCGGGAACTGGGCGACCACCTCGCTGAACACCAGTGCCACCAGCAGCTGGCCCAGGCCCGCGATCAGGAAGCTCCAGACCATCGGCGGCCCGGCGGTCCGGAGGGAGGAGGCGAAGAGGGTGTACACGCCGACGACGGGGGAGAGGTAGGTGAAGCCGAGGGAGAAGTTCGCCCACAGGCTCATGTCGCGTTTGAACTCGGAGGTGTACCCGAGGGCGGCCAGCCGTTCGGCGTCCGGGTCGGGGGAGCGGACGGTGGCACGGGCACTGGCATCGGTCATGACCTGCTCCTGGGAACGTGTCGTGATGCGTGGGGAGCGCTACGGGGTGCTGCTCGGGCCGGGGCTGCGGGAAAACATACGAGCTTGGGTTTCCAGCGGCAAGGGTGCGCGCTCGACCGGGGGGTACCCTGCGGGAAACATCCGGTCGGAGGGGGATCCGAAGCGGACTCCCCACCCGGAGCCGGGGGACCGGTCCGGGGACTGGTCCGGAGGCGGGGACCGGCCCGGGGATCTGCCCGGGGACTGGTCCGAGGCGGCGATCGAGGAGGGTCCGCGTGACCACCATCGGCAGGACGACCCCGCTGCTCAGCGCCGTCCTCGCGCCACTCGCCGACCACGGGCGCGCCGATGCGGTGGCCCGCCGGATCGCCGAGGCCATCGCCCTCGGGCTGGTCGCCGACGGGGACCAACTGCCCAGCGAGAACGACCTCTCCGACCGGCTCGGCGTCGCCAACGGCACCGTCCGCGAGGCCCTCGCCCTGCTCCGCGAAGCCGGACTGGTCGAGACCCGGCGCGGCCGCAACGGCGGAAGCTTCGTCCGCACCCCCGCCGAGGGCTCCGAACGCCTGCGGCTCGCCCGGCTGCGCGACCTCGCCGCCGCCGACCTGCGCGACCTCGGCGACGAGGAACTGGCCGTCTTCGGCACCGCCGCCCGGCTGGCCGCCGAACGCGCCCAGGCCGACCTCGGCCCGAGGCTCACCCGGCTGGTGCACGACCTGCGCGACGCCACCGGGACCGCCGAGCAGTGCCGGGCCGACGCCCGCTTCCACATCGAACTCGCCGTCGCCGCCCAGTCGGTGCGGCTCGCCCGGCTCGCCGTCCGGCTGCAGGCCGAGCTCGGCCCGCTGCTCTGGCTGCCCGCCCCGTACGGGCCGGACCGGGAGCGCTTCGCTGAGCAGCACCGGGAGATCCTGGTCGCCGTGCTGGCCGGTGACGCGGCCGGGGCCCGGGCCGCGGCCGAGTCGCACACGGTGGCCTGTGTGCGCCATCTCGTCCGGCAGCACCTGGAGTTGGCGGACGGCGGCGGGCCGCTCGCGGACCCGGCGGTCGGACGGGCCGACGGCGAGCCGACATGACCTTCAGGTGTGAAGGTATTACCCGGCGCGCCTTCCGCGGCTGGGCGGCGTGCTGAAGCAGCAGTCCCCGCAGAGCCCGGCACCCGGACCCACCCGGTAGTAGAGGCAGCAGCTGTTCCGCCGGAACGCCGTGCCGTACGGACCGGTGTGCAGGGTGCCCGAACCGGCGAGCGGTTCACGGTCCAGCAGCTCCGCCACCAGGGGCCGCGCGGCGCCCGGCGCGTGGGCGTCCAGCACTCGCAGCGTCTCGGCGAGCGCGGAGGCGGCGTTGCCGAGCAGCAGGCGCGGGGAGAGCGGGGCGGCGGCCCGGACGGTTGCGGCCAGCGGCTCCAACTGGCCCAGCAGGACGGTCTCGTGGAGTCGGTCGGCGAGCGTGGCGGCGTCCGGCCGGGCGGGCTCCGGCCGGGCGGACTCTGCGCGGGCGGGCTCTGTGCGGATGGGATCCGTGCGGGCGGGCTCCGGCGGGGTCCACAGGTCGAGCGGGCCCTGGTCCGGGATCCGCATCCAGGCGTCCTCCAGGGTCGGGACCGTCCCCAGCAGGACGGCCGAGCCCAGCCCCACGGACCAGAAGCGGGCGGCCAGCCCCAGGTGCAGGATCGAGGCGGCGACCCGGGGTTCACCGGTGCCGAGCCGCCGTGCCACCACCCGCAGCCGCGCCGCCAGCGGCGCGTCCGGCCCGGTGCCGTACAGCTCGGCCAGCGGGCGGAAGCCCTCCGGGGGCCGCCCGGCGGGCGAGGTGCCCAGCGCGAAGTACGGCCCGACGGCGGCGAGTCGGGCGTAGTCGGGCGGTGGGCTGGTCGGCGCGGGGTTCAACGGCCCTCCCCTGTGCGGTCGTTGAACCCCGCGCCCGCTGGTGTCGGGGTGGTCGGTCGGTCGAGGGGCAACGGGGCCTCCGGGTCTGCGGGCGTTCGGGTGGTGGTGTGCGGCCCCGCTCGCCGCCCACCCGTGCCCGCCCGTCGCCGGTTCGTGGCCGGGTCCGTCGCCGGTTCGTCGCCGGACGGTCCCCGGCAGGCCCGGTCGGCCGGGTGTCAGCCGCGCACGGAGAAGTCACCACTGGTCGTGCGGATGAACGGTACCGTGCCCTGGCAGTCCGACACCGGCTGGCCGAACACGCCCCAGACCCAGCCCATCCTGTCCCCGCGCCGGCCGGTGTCCTCCACCGAGAGCGAGACCTTCTGGCCGGTCAGCTCCAGGCCCGGGAACCACGGCGCCTCGCCCTTGGTGATCACCCCGGTGGCGATCGCCTCCCGGCCGCCGACGGCCAGGCAGGTGATGTCCCCCTCGAAGTCGGCGACCAGTCGGCCGTCGGTGTGCACGTGGCGGACGTGGAAGTGGCCGGCGGTGGCGCGCGGATCGGTGTTGGTGGCGGTGCGGGCGTCCACCGAGATCCGCACCGGGTCGCCCTCGAACCCCTGGAACGCGGAGGTGAGGACGGTGTCGCCGGTGCCGTGCACGCTCACCGGCCCGAAGTCGCCCGCGGCGGCGGAAGGTTCCGCGGCGGCCGTGGGCGCGGCGGGGGCCGCGACGGCCGGTGCGGCGGCGGGGACGGGGACGGCGGCGGCAGCCGGTGCGGCGGCGGTCGCGGCCAGCAGGAGGCAGGCGGCTGCGGCGGTGGCGAGGCGTCGGTTCATGGCGGTCGGTCTCTCCCTCGGTGCGGTTGTTCCGGCGGCACCGAGTCTGCTCCGGCCCGGGCCGCCGTTCCTCCCGCTGCGGAGGGGAGTTGACGGCGGACCGATCCCTCCCGAGGAGGAGCCCGTGTCCCCCGGGAGAGCTGCCCTTAGGCTCGGCGGTGTGCGTACCGAAGCCAGATCCCGCTCGCCCCGGGCCCGCCGGGTGTTCGCCGCCGTCTCCGCGCTCGCGCTGTCGGCGCCCGTCCTGATGGCGCATCCGGGCGCTCGCGGGTCGGCCGCGCTGCTCGCCCTGACGGCGGTGGTCGTCGCGGTGGTCGCGCTGGCGCCGTGGCCCGTCGGGCGGATCCCGCTCGTCGCGGCCGCCGGGGCGGCGGCCGGGGCCTCGCTGCTGGTCGACGCGCTCTACCCGGGCCCGTACCGGCTGCCCGCGTTCTGGCTGCCCTTCGAATGGACGGCCCTGCTGGGGCTGATGTTCCGGGTGGTCCGCCGGCTGCCGGACCGGCAGGCCGGCGCGGTCGGCGCACTGGTCGGGCTCGCGGCGGTGCTGCTGCCGCTGCGGTTCGTCCTGCGGACACCGCAGAGCGGCGTGACCGCGGCGGTGGTCGGGGTGGTGCTCTCGCTGCTGCCGCTGCTCGGCGTCGCGGGGGCGGCGCTCTACCTGCGCGTCCTGGACGTCCGACGGGAGCGGGCGGTCGACGCGGCCCGGCGCGAACAGCGGCTGGAGGTGGCCCGGGGGCTGCACGACTTCGTCGCCCACGAGATCACCGGCATCGTGTTGGAGGCCCAGGCCGGCCGACTCCCGGGCCAGGACGCCGAGGAGACCACCGAGCTGCTGCGGCGCCTGGAGGAGGCGGGGCTGCGGGCACTGGACTCGATGGACGAGATGGTCGGCGCCCTGCGCGAGCCGAGCGGGCCGGCCGGCGGGCCCGGACCGGAGGAGCGGGCCGCCACGGCGACCACGCGCCGGTTGGGCCTGGCCGACCTCCCCGAGCTGGTCGCACGCTTCGGGACCACCGGTGCCGTGCGCGCCACCGTCGACCTGGCGCCCGGCACCGCCGGCCGGCTCTCCGCCGAGGCCGAGGCGACCGCGTACGCCGTCGTCCTGGAGGCCCTCACCAACATCCGCCGGCACGCCCCGCAGGCCGGTGAGGTCACCGTCCGAGTGGCCCCCGGCGCGGACGGCGGCGTCGAGCTGACCGTCACCGACGAGGGCGGTCCCGCCCGCGGGCCGCTGCTGCGCCGCCGGCCCGGCGCCGGTGGCACCGGACTGGCGGGACTCACCGCCCGGGCGGCCGCCCACGGGGGCTCGCTGACCGCCGGCCCGGGCGCGGCCGCGGGCTGGCGGGTCAGCTGCTCCCTGCCGGGGCGCTGAGGCGGGGTGCTGGGGCCGGGCGCTGAGGCGGGGTGGAGCGGGCGGCGCCGAGCGGTGTCGCCCGCGGGTGCGTCCGGAGGCTCAGGCCCCCGGCGGCCCGGTTGGGTCCGCAGTCTCGGGTCCCCAGCCGCCGGGCCGCCGGGCCGCCGGGCCGCCCGGCCGCGTTCCGCGGGCTCAGTGGCCCCGGCCGCCGCCCCGGGTGCCGCGCGGGCGGGTCAGGGTGAAGCGGTCGACCGGGACGAGGTCCCCGTACGGTCCGCTGACGGAGTAGTAGGTGACGCCGATGGTGGTCTGCCCGTCGCGGCCGCCCGGGTCGACGTCGAAGGAAGCGAAGCCGTACGGGTTCCGGGCGTCCCGGAAGGCGGACCAGGGGGCGTCCTCGATCACGTACACCGGCGGGCGCTTGCCGGTGGCCGGGTCGACGGCGCCGACGCCGGTGATCACCCGGGCCTTGGCGGGTTCGAAGAAGAGCTGGTTGGACGGGGCCGAGGTGCCGCCACCGCCGATGACCATGTGGACGGTGCCCTTGGTGGTGTCGATGGTCTCGGTGCCGGTGGCGACCGGGATCGGCGTGCGGGTGTCGGTCGGCTGCTGGCCGCGGATCGGGTGCGAGCGCTCGTAGTGGTGCTCGTGGCCGCACACCACCAGGTCCACGCCGTACTTGTCGAACAGCGGCACCCAGGACTCGCGGACCCCGAGGTCGGCGCCGTTGAACTTGTCGGCGGTGGAGATCACCACCTGGTGCATGCAGACCACGATCCAGTCGATCCCCGGGTCCGCGTTGGCCGCGATCAACTCCTTCTCCAGCCAGCGCTGCTGGGCGCCGCCGGAGTAGCCGTGGACGTAGCTGTTGCCGCCGTCCTGGTAGGCCACGTCGTCGTTGTTGAGGCTGATCACGCGCACCGAGCCGGCCGTGAACGAGTACCACAGGCCGCGCGTCTCCGCGTCGGAGCGGGCGTCTGGCAGCTCGAAGTACGCCTGGTAGGCGCCGAAGCCGATCGGGCCGTTGCCCTTCTCGTTCTCGTGGTTGCCGGCCGCGGGCATCCAGGGGCGGTGGCGGGCCGAACGGCTGTTGTTCTCGAACCAGTCGGACCAGGTGCGGACCCGGTCGGTGGCGATGTTCGCGTAGCAGAGGTCGCCGTTGAGCAGGTGGAACAGCGGGGCGATCCGCTCGACCCCGGCGGTGGTGTCGCCGGCGGCGGGGCTGCCGAGGTTGTCGTTCACGTAGCCGTTGGCGGTCTTCTTGCCGAGGGTGGGGGTGCCCTGGTCGCCGAAGCTGGTGAAGGTGAAGGCGGACCGGCCGCGCGGGGCGGTGCGGACGGTGCCGAGCTCGGGGGTGGTGCCGTCGTGGACGGCGGCGTAGACGTAGTCCGTGTCGGCGCGCAGGCCGGTCAGCCGGGCGTGGTGCACCTGGACCTCGGTGCCGGAGGCGGCGTCCCGGTAGGCGCGGGTCGCGGCCTGGACGGTCCGGCCGAAGCCGTTGTTCGAAGTCCCGTACATCACGCGCGGGTTGCCGACGAACCGGGTGGTGTGCCAGGAGACCACCACCTCACGCGAGGCGTCCGAGCCGAACTGGAGGTGCAGGCCGGCCACCCGCGGCGCGCCGGAGCGGTCCGGCCGCTGCCACAGCACGGGGGAGGCGGCGGCGGGCGTGGCCGCGATGCCGGAGAGGGACACGGCACCGCCGAGGCCGACGCCGGTCGCACCGGCCAGGAGTCCGCGCCTGCTGACGGGGAGACGTCCACTGGAATCGTTCATGGCGGCCAGCCCACCGGACGAAGGTGAACCGCGCCGGGTCCGCCGCGTGAACTTTGCCGCCCGTCACCCGTGCGCCACACTGCTGGACGTGACGAGTGCGAACGGCGAGGGCCCGCGGGTGATCCGCACCCTGATCGCGGACGACCAGGAGGCCGTACGACGCGGGGTGCGGCGGATCCTGACGGCTCAGCCGGCCATCGAGGTGGTGGGCGAGGCGGCGGACGGGCTCGCCGCGTTGGAGCTGGCGGCCGAACTGCGGCCGGACGTCGCCCTGGTGGACATCCGGATGCCGCGGATGGACGGGCTGGAGCTGACCCGGCGGCTGGCCGGGCCGGGGGTGGCGGAGCCGGTGCGGGTGGTGGTGCTGACCACCTTCGACCTGGACGAGTACGTGTACCCGGCGCTGCGGCACGGGGCGTCGGGCTTCCTGCTGAAGCGTTCCGGCCCGTCGCTGCTGGCCGAGGCGGTGCGGGCGGCGGCGGACGGGGAGAGCCTGATCAGCCCGTCGGTCACCGTCCGGCTGCTGCGGCACGTGACGGAGCCGAGCCGCCCGGAGCGGCGTTCGGAGCGGCACCCCGAGCGCGGCCGGCCGGCGCCGGTGGTGCCGCTGACCGAGCGGGAGGTGGAGATCGCCGGGCACGTCGCGGCCGGCGGCACCAACGCGGACATCGCCGCGGAGCTGTTCATCTCGCCGGGGACGGTGAAGACCCACGTCGCCAGCATCCAGCGCAAGCTCGGGGTGGCGAACCGGGTCGGGATCGCGGTGCACGCCTGGGAGATGGGCTGGGCGGGCACGCGGTAGCCGCCGCGCGGGGCGGGGCGGGGCCGCGGTGAGGTGGGGCGGCCGGAGACGGGGGCGCGTCCACGGGGCCGAGGGGATGCTCCGTGGACGCGCTGAACCTACGAGGCGGGGGTGGCCTCCGGACGTGATGTCCTCCGGCCGAGAGTTCGATCGTCGACCGAGGTAGTCAAACAGCGCCGGACCCTGATCCGTCTCGATCCGTCGCCACTGCCTCCTGCGGTCGAACTTCCTTCAGCTACCTCGCAGGTCCATCTCCCATCATGCGCCTCCCACCCGCCGTGCACCAGGGGTGAACGGTATGAATCCGGGCAATTTTCGTGAACCGGGCGGTGTGGGCACGCCCTGAGGGCGTCAGGAGCTCGGCCAGCCGTCCGTGAAGCTCAGCGTCCGCCGGTACGGCCCCTCGGGCCCGGTGCTGCGGTACTCCTCGGTGCTGCTGCCGGTCCGGACGGTGCGGTCCCCGTCGTGCCGCCGGGCGGTGGGTCGCAGGGTGTGGTCGACGGTGGAGCGCTCGGTGACGTGGCCGCCGGTGGCCCCGGTGCTCTCGCGGTGGTAGCCCAGCTCCATGGCGGTGGTCTGGTCGGTGTTGCCGGCCGCGTCGCGGCTCACCCGGTAGCGGACGTCCAGCGGTTCGCCCTCGTGCACGGTGGTGGTGCGGTGCGGGCCGCCGCCCCAGGTGGCGGTGGTGCGGGTGAGGTCGGTGCCGTTGTGCAGCGTGAGGTCGTTGCCGCCGTCGCGCAGCTGCTGGGCGGAGCGGAAGGCGAGTTCGTCGCGGACCTCGGTGGTGATCCGGCCGTGCGAGGTCTGCACCCAGCCCCGGGCGAGGTCGTCGCGGGCGGCGGTGACCGTCCAGTCGCCGCTGCCGGCGCCGTGGTCGGCGAGGTCGGTGGCGACGGTGGCCTCCGGCGCGACGGCGTAGTCGGTGAGCTGCCCGGTGGTGCGGGCGGCGCCGTGGTCGGTCTCGGCGAAGAGATTGACCTGGCCCGTCCAGACGTCGTTGCTCTGTGCCTCGGCGGCGTTCAGGGTGACGCCCACGGTGTGCGGCCGGCCGTCCAGCAGCAGCCCGACGTACGGCGTGAGGTCGAGCCGGTAGGCGGGCAGGTCGAAGGCGAAGACGCCCGGCACGGGGCGCCAGAGCAGCGGGTCCCAGCCGCCGGTGTAGATCACCGGGTACGGCCAGACCGCGCCGGCCACCCGGCCGTCCACGGTGAGCCGCAGCTCGCGGAACGGGCCCTTGCCGCAGATGCCGGTGCCCGGGTTGGCGGCGGCGAAGGCGTCCGGCGCGGAGGCGTAGGCGAACTCCTCGCAGGCGCCGCCGCCCCGGGCGTAGACCTCGGCGGTGAGGCGTTCGAGGTTCTGCGGGAAGGTGAGTTCGCGCCCGGTGGCGGGCGCGGCCCGGGTGAGCCCGAACGGCCCGGTGGTGAGCAGCCGGTCGGCGGTGCGGGCGGCCGGCCAGCGGTCGTTCGCGGTGTGGAAGGTCAGGCTCGCGCTGATCGTGAAGACGCCCGTGTAGGTGGCGTCGGTGACGTTGGCGAGGTCGAAGGAGAACTCCTGGGGGCCGCCCGAGAACAGCGGGGCGTAGCGGGTGACGTCGTGCTCGACGTTCCAGGCGATGCCGTCCTTGGACGGCTCCGGGGTGGAGGAGAGCAGCACCTGGACGCCGCCGACGCGGACGCTGAAGATCCGGTCGAACTGCCGCCCGGCGACCTGTCCGTGGAGGTCCAGGACCACCGCCGACCAGGGGCCGCCGCAGTCGGCGGGCGGGGTGAGGGTGGCGTTGTACGGGGTGTCCGGCGGGCTGCCGTACCCGTCGCGGAACTCGCGCTCGTGCATCACCTCGACGGTGCAGGAGCGGGTGTCGGGCCGGGTGAGCGGCTTGGTGGCGGTGACCGGGTCGTGGTAGTCGGTGCCGAAGTCGGCGTGGGCCGGGCCGGCGGCGGTGAGGGTGCCGGCCAGGGTGAGGACGGCGGCGCCGACCAGACCGGCGGCGCGGCGGAGCAACGGGCGCAGGGCCAAGGCGGGTTCCCGGGGTCGGGCGGCTCGCGGGCGGGTGCCGCGGGCCGGTCGGATGATCCGGGAATCCTTCCGGGGGTGGCATGCCAGCGTCAAGGCTTCCGGTCGGGTGCGCGCCCGCTGCGCCCGGCGGGTCGGTCGTGCCTGCGTGCCCGGCGGGTTGGTCGTGCCCGCGTGCCCGCCGTGTCCGGCGGGTCAGTCGCTCTCCAGCGCCGCGGCCTCCTGCCGGATGAGGTCCCGCAGCGAGGCCAGCCGGGGCCGCCGGTCGTCCACCCGCCACTGCATCTCCAGCGGCAGGGCGGCCCGTCCCGCCAGCCGTACGGTGGTCACCTCCTCGGTGAGGTGGCCGGCCATCGAGCCCGGCACCAGCGAGAAGGCGCGGTTGCGGGCGAGCAGGTAGAGCCGGGAGCCGACGATCCGCGGCGGGCTGACCAGCACCGGCGGGTCGACGCCGTGGTCCGCGCAGAGCCCGAGCACGTGGTCGTAGTAGCGGGGGTGCTGCTCGCGCGGCCACAGCAGCAGCGGCAGGTCGCGCAGTTCGGCCAGGTGCAGGCTGCCCCGGCCGGCCAGCGGATGGCCCCGGCCGAGCGCGACCAGCACCGGCTCGTCGGCGAGCCGCTCCAGCCGGTAGCCGTCCACCTCCTCCAGGAAGCGGCCGAGCCCGATGTCGGCCAGTTCGGCGGCCAGGGTGGCGGAGACCTGGCCGGTGTCCACGGCGAGTTCGGCGGTGTCGAGGGCGGGCAGCTCCTGCTCGGCCCGGCTGACCACGGCGGGCAGCAGCCGGTTCACCACGCTCGGCGAGGCGACGATCCGGGCGGTGCCCAGCCGGGACTCCTCGTGCAGCCGCACCCGGGTCAGCAGGGCCTCGGCCTGCCGGAGCAACCGGGTGCTCTCGGCGGCCATCACCTCGCCGGCCTCGGTGAGCGCGACCGAGCGGCGGCTGCGGTCGAACAGCTCGACGCCGACGGTCCGTTCCAGCCGGGCGACCTCCTGGCTGACCGTCGGCTGCGAGATGTGCAGCCGCTCGGCGGCCCGCCCGAAGTGCAGCGTCTCGGCGACGGTCAGGAAGACCTGGATCTGACGCAGGGTGAATGCCATGGAACTCAGGGTAGGCGAGCCATAGCTGAGGGCCTATCGGAAACCCCAGGACTCCTTCTGGATTCCGGTGCGGGCCGTCCCTACGCTGAGCAGCACGTCGCCTACCGCAGTGGTCGCCTCACAGAGAGTTCGCGCCATGACCGAACTGTCCTCCGCCGCACCCGCCGCCTCCCGCACCGCCTCTCCTGCCACCTCTGCGGCCGCCGCACCCGCCGCTGCGCCGGCCGTCGCGCTCTCCGGGGAGGTCGCCCGGGCCCTCGCCGACGGCCGGCCGGTGGTCGCCCTGGAGTCGACCATCTTCACCCACGGCCTGCCGCGGCCGCGCAACCTGGCCGTCGCGCTGGAGGCGGAGCGGCACCTGCGCGCGGCGGGCGTCGTACCGGCCACGATCGGCGTGCACGCCGGCGTGCCCACGGTCGGTCTGGGCGTCGAGCAGATCACCGAACTGGCCGCCGTCGACGGCCTGGACAAGGTCAGCCTGCGCGACCTCCCGGTGGTCGCCGCGCTCGGCCGGCACGGCGGCACCACCGTCGCCGCCACCGCCTTCCTCGCCCACCGGGCGGGCATCCGGGTCTTCGCCACCGGCGGGCTCGGCGGCGTGCACTTCGGGGCCTCGGAGAGCTTCGACGAGTCGGCCGACACGACCACCCTGGCCGCCACCCCGGTCACCGTGATCAGCGCGGGCGTGAAGTCCATCCTCGACATCCGGGCCACCCTGGAACGCTTCGAGACCCACAGCATCCCGGTCCTCGGCTACCGCACCCGCAAGTACCCCGGCTTCTACGTCACCGACTCCGGCCACACCGTCAACCACAGCGTGGAATCGCCCGAGCAGGCCGCCCGGGTCATCGAGGCCCGTGACCGGCTCGGCCTCCCGCAGGCCGTGCTGATCGCCAACCCGGTCGACCCGGCCAAGCAGCTGCCGCCGGAGGAGCTGGACGGCATCCTGGCCCGCGCGTGGGCCGCGGCCGAACGCCGGGGCGTCACCGGCAACGCCACCACGCCGTTCCTGCTCGACTTCATCCAGCGGGACACCGGCGGGCGCAGCCTGGAGGTCAACGTCGAGGTGTACCGGGGCAACGTCCGGCTCGGCGGGGAGATCGCGACGGCGCTGGCCGTTGGTGCGGGTGGTGCGGGTGGTGTCGGTGGTGCGGCGTCGGGTGACGGTGAACGCGGTGGCGGTGGCGGTGGCGGTGGCGGTGGCGCGGCCTCGGCCCGCGTCGCCGAGAGCAGGGCCTGAGCCGTGCTGGGGGTGCTCGGCGACCTCGTCGAGGACATCGTGGTCTGGGCCGACGGCCCGCTGCGGCACGGCACCGACTCCGGGGCCCGGGTCTTCCGGCGGCGCGGCGGCAGCGCGGCGAACGTCGCCTGCTTCGCCGCCGGGCAGCACCCGGCCCGCTTCCTCGGCTGCGTCGGCGAGGACGCGGTCGGGGACGGCGTCGTCGCCGAACTGGCCGGCCACGGCGTCGACGTACGGGTCTCGCGGCGCGGCCGCACCGGCAGCGTCGTGGTGCTGATCGACCAGGACGGCGAGCGGACCATGCTGCCCGACCGGGGCGCCGCCACCCTGCTGGAACGGGTCCCGGACGCGTGGCTGACCGGGCTGACCCACCTGCACGTGCCGGCCTACTCCTTCGACGGCGAGCCGGTCGGCAGCACGGCGGTGGACGCGCTCGTCCGGGTCCGCCGGGCGGGCGGCACCACCTCGGTGGACGCCTCCTCGACCGGCATGCTGGAGCGGTTCGGCCGGGAGCGGTTCCTCGCCCTGCTGGCCCGGTTGGCGCCGACGTTCGTGTTCGCCAACCGCTCCGAGTCGGAGTTCCTCGGACTGCTGGCGGGCGGCCTGCCCGGGCCCGAGCGCGGCCGGCTGGCGGTCACCACGGTGGTCACCAAGGCGGGCGCCGAGGCGACCGCCGTCGACGAGCCCGGTGAGCCGCTGGTCATGGTGCCGGTGCCGCCGGTGGCCGAGGTGCGCGACCTCACCGGGGCCGGGGACGCCTTCGCGGCGGGGTTCCTGGCCGGGTTCCTGGACACCGGGGACCTCGGGCGGGCGGCCGGGCTCGGACACCGCAGCGCGGCCCGGGTGCTGGCCTCGCCCGGGGCCTCCTGCGGCGGCGAGTGAGGCTCCGGCGGGCTTCTCCCGGACGGGGCCGCTCGGGTGCCGGGCCGCTCCGGTACCGGACCGCCCGGGCACGCCTGGATACCGGGGCGCGCCTGGATGCCGGGGCGCGCGGCGCTACCCGGGCGCACGGGGCTACCTGGGCACCGCGTCCTTGCGGAGGAAGTGCTTCAGCTTCTGCCAGGTCCAGGTGTTGACCACGTCCTCGGCGGTGAGCCAGCCGCGCTGCGCCGTGCCGATGCCGTAGCGCGGGTAGGCGAGTTGGCCGGTGGCGTGCGCGTCGCTGTCGATCGTGAAGCGCACCCCGTGCCGCCGGGCCCGCAGGACGTCCTCGTCGCGCAGGTCGAGCCGTTGCGGGGAGCCGTTGATCTCGATCGCGGTGCCGGTGCGCGCGGCGGCTTCGAACACGGCGTCCAGGTCGACGTCGATCGGCCCGCGCCGGCCGATCCGGCGCGTGGTGAGGTGCCCGATGACGTGCACGTACGGGTTCTCGCAGGCGCGGATCAGCCGACGGGTCTGGGCGGCCCGGTCGAGGGTGAAGTGCGAGTGCACGGAGGCCACGCAGACGTCGAATCCGGCCAGGAACTCGGGCGGCCAGTCCACCCCGCCGTCCGGGCCGATGTTCAGCTCGGTGCCGTGCAGCAGGCGCAACTTCTTGTGCCGGTCGGTGAGTCGGCGCAGTCGTTCGCGCTGGGCGAGCATCTTCTCGTCCGTCATCCGCTGCATCACCAGGTCCGGGGCGTGGTCGGTGACGGCGAAGTAGGAGTAGCCGCGGGCGGCCGCGGTGTCGATCATCTCCTCCAGGGTGGCCAGCCCGTCGGTCAGGTCGGTGTGGGTGTGGAGGTCGCCGCGCAGGTCGGACTCCTGGACCAGGTCCGGCAGTCCGCCCTCCAGCGCGGCCTCGATCTCGCCCCGGTCCTCGCGCAGCGGTGGCGGGATCCACGGCAGGCCGAGCGCCGCGTACACCTCGTCCTCCGTCTCCGAGACCACCTTCGCACCGCCGTCCACCTCGAACAGCCCGTACTCGGAGAGCTTCAGTCCGGCCCGGACGGCCATCGTGCGCAGCTTGATGTTGTGTGCCTTCGAACCGGTGAAGTAGACCAGCGCCGCCCCCCAGTCCTCCTCCGGGACGACCCGCAGATCCACCTGTACGCCCTGGGTGGTACGGACCGAGGTCTTGGTACTCCCGCTGCCGATCACCTCGGCGACGTACGGGAGCCCGGTGAGCGCGGCCATCAGCGGGGCGGAGTCCTCGGCGGTCGCGAGCACGTCGACGTCGCCCACCGTCTCGCGCATCCGGCGCAGCGAGCCCGCGTACGCGCAGCGGGTGCAGCCGGGGACGGCGGAGATCGCGGCGACCAGCTGCTCGGCCAGTTCGGTGGCGGTGTCCAGCAGGGCGCGACCGCCGGACTGCCGCATCAGCTCGATGCCGTGCAGGATCTTCTCACCGCTGCGCTCGCCGAAGCCGGGCAGGTCGGCGAGCCTCTCGGCGCGGGCGGCCGCGGCGAGCGCGTCCACCGAGTCGATCCCGAGGTCGCGGTAGAGGGCCAGGGCGCGCTTGGGCCCGACGCTGGGCACGGCCATCATCTCCCGCACGCCGGACGGGATCTCGGCGCGCAGCGCCTCCAGGGCGGGGATGGTTCCGGTGGCGAGGTACTCGGCGATCTTCACGGCGGTGGACTTCCCGACGCCGGGGATCTGCTGCAGACCCTTGGCGTCCAGGCCGGCCAGGTCCTCGGGGTGGCCGCCGACCGCGCGGGCCGCCTTCTCGTAGGCGCGGGCCCGGAAGGCGTCCCCGCCGGTGATGTTGATCAGGTCGGCGTACTCCTGGAGCAGCTCCCTGACCTGGTCGTTGAGCCGGGGCATGGGGCAAGTCTAGGTTCGGCGGGGCGGGTTCGCCGGGCGCGCGCTCTGTGGTGTGTGTACTCCGCAGGGCGTCGGTGGTTCGCGCGGTACTCCGCCCGTCGTACGCTGCCGGTCCCCCGGGGCGGTCTTGCGTGGTCGCGGGTGGTCGCGCGTGGTCGGCCGTCCGGGCTCAGCCGTACGCGACGGTCAGCAGCAGGACGACGGTCAGCCCGCCGCCGGGGGTGGGCTCCACCACGAGCCGGGCGCCGGCGGCCACCACCAGGCTGCGCAGGGCCGGCCCCACCGGACCCTCCGCCCGGGCGCCCGCGAGCGACCGCCCGCCCGCCCCGGTCGGCTCGAAGGCGCCCTGGTCGGAGACCCTGATCTCCACCCGGCCGAGGGCCGCCGCCGTCCGGCCGGGCGCCCGCAGCGCGGAGGCTCCGCCCGCCACGTCGGCCCGGACCAGCACCCGGCCGCCCGGTGGGCTGCGCCGGACCGCCTGGTCGACCAGCCCGGCGACGGCGGCCTCCAGCCGCCGGGCGTCCCCGGCCACCACCGGGAGCCCGGGCGCCACCCGGAGGGTGACGGCCGCCGCCCGGCCGCCGCCGCGCACCACCCGGCGGACCACCTCGGCCACCTGGACGTGCCGGGCCATCGGCTCGCAGCCGTCCTGCCGGCCGGTCCACCGCAGCCGCTCCAGCTCCGGGCCGGTGAGCGCCCGGGGCGCGGCCATCGCGCCGCGCGAGGACGGGTCCGGCCCCTCCTCGGCCGCGACCGCCGACCCGCCCGCCCGGCCGTACCGGCCCCTGCGCCCGGTGCCCACCGCGCCGACGGTGCCGCCGAACGCGCTGAGCGCCCGGGCCCCCGACGCCACGTAGCCCCAGAGCCTCCCGCGTGCCATCGCCCTGCCCCTCGTGCTCCCCGGCGGCCGTCACCGAATCCGCGGCCGACCGCGGCGGGCCGGCTTCCGGGCCCTTCCTGCCAGCCTGCGCCTCGGCCGCCCGGGTGACAATCCCGCTCCGGTCCGCGCTCCGCCCGGGAGCCCCCCCGCCGAGCGGCCGACCGGGCACCCGCCGTCCGGCGGGGCGACCAGGACGGGGGCCTCCCGGGGAACCGCAAAGAACTCTTCGCAAAAAAGCCTTTGCAAAGAACCCTTTGCGGTTCTAGTCTCCTGCCATGACCGAAGAGCAGGGCTGGAAGCACAGCGAGGACCAGCGGGCCGTCGCCCTCACCGCCGAGACCATGCGGGCGATGGCGCACCCGGTGCGCCTGCGGGTGGTGGGGCTGCTGCGCAAGTACGGCCCCTCCACCGCCACGCGGCTCGCCGCGGAGCTGGGGATCAACTCCGGCGCGACCAGCTACCACCTGCGTCAGCTCGCCGCCGCGGGCTTCGTCGAGGAGGACGAGGGGCGCGGCAACGCCCGTGAGCGCTGGTGGCGTTCGGCCCACCGCCTCACGGTCTGGAGCGTCGACGACGTGCCGGACGAGGAGCTGGGCGACGCCGCCGGCTACCTGCGGTCCGTCCTGGCCGCGCACACCCTGGCGGCCCAGCGCACGCTGGACGCCTTCGAGACGATGCCGCGGGACTGGCGCAAGGCGGTGAACCTGAGCGACTTGGCGCTCCAGCTGACGCCCGCCGATGCCGAGCGGCTGTCCGGTGAGCTGAGCGAGGTGATCAGGCGCTACCGCTGGGTGGGCGCCGAGGGGCCGGTCCCGGAGGGATCGGAGCAGGTATCCGTCGTCGTCCACGTCCTGCCGGACGTGCGCGACGACACCGACGACAGGGGGACGACATGACCAGCACCACAACCGCCACAACCACCATGAGCACCACCACGGCCACCACCACGGGAGCCGCCGCCGACGGGCCCGGGCGCAGCTACCGGCCACTGGTCGGGGTGCTGGCCGCGTCCGCGGTCTCGGTGACGGGCACCCGTGTCTCGGCCATCGCCCTGCCCTGGTTCGTCCTGGCGACCACCGGCAGCGCCACCATGACGGGCCTGGTCGCCTTCGCCGAGATGGCGCCGTACGTGCTGGTCAAGGCACTGACCGGGCCGCTGGTCGACCGGCTCGGGCCGCGCGTGGTGTCCTGGACGACGGACGCGGTCAGCGCCACCGCGGCCGGGCTGGTCCCGCTGCTGCACGCGCGGGGGCTGCTCCCGTTCTGGGTGCTGCTGGTGATGGTCGCGGTGATCGGGGCGATGCGCGGCCCGGGGGACTTGGCCAAGTCCGTCATGGTCCCGGAAGCGGCCGACCGCGCGCGAGTGCCGATGGAGCGCGCCACCGGACTGTCCGGCGTCATCGAGCGGCTGGCCTCCACGATTGGCCCGGCGGCCGGGGGCGGACTCGTCGCCCTGATGGGCCCGCTGGCCGGTCTGGCGATCAACGCGGGCACCTTCGCACTCGGGTCGCTGATCATCGCGCTCGCGCTGCCGCGCGGCATGGGGCGTCCCGCGGTGCCCGCCGTGGCCGCCGTGGCCGCCGGCCCGGCCACCGAGCCGGCCGCTGGTCCGGCCGCTGGTCCGGCCGCTGGTCCGGCCGCTGGTCCGGCCGACGACGAGCAGCCCGCCGGCTACTGGCGGATGTTCCGCGAGGGCTTCACCTTCCTGCGCTCGGAGCCGCTGCTGCTCGTCGTGACGGTCATGATCGGCATCACCAACCTGATCGATGCCGGGTTCGTCACCGTGCTCGTCCCGGTCTGGGCACGGGAGTCGGGCAACGGGCCGGCGGCCATCGGTCTGATCGGGGCCGTCACGGGTGCCACGGCGGTCGTCGGCAGCCTGATAGCCGCGGCCGTCGCCTCCCGGCTGCCCCGCCGCACGGTCTTCTTCACCGGCTTCCTGCTGTGTGGTGCGCCGCGCTTCCTGGTGCTCGCCCTCGGCGCGCCGATGTGGCTGGTCCTCACGGTCCTCGTGATCGGCGGCTTCGGCTCCGGGTTCCTCAACCCGATCCTCGGCGCGGTGCTCTTCGAGCGGGTGCCCCGCCACCTGCTCGGCCGTGTGCAGGCCCTCACCGGCTCCCTCGCCTGGGCCGGCATCCCGCTCGGAGGCCTGGCCGCGGGTGCCTCGGTCGCGATGGTCGGTCTGATACCCACCCTGCTCGTGGCCGGTGCCGTCTACTTCCTGACCACGACCCTGGCCGGCTTCCGGCCCGAGTGGCGCGAGATGGACCGCCTCCGGGGGCACGAGGGCCGTGCGGCCGTCGAGCCGGAGCCGGCCCGCTGAACGCCGGCCGCTCCTCCGGGCCGCCTAGCGGTTTCGCCCGGTGGCGCGGGCGGTCTCGCCCATCGGCCGGCGACCCGCCCACGGCAGCAGAAGCAGGCTGACCAGGGCGGCGAGGGCGCACCAGGTCGAGATGAAGGCGAGGTGCCAGAGCAGGGCACAGACGGCGGCGCCCACGCCGGTGAGGAGACCGAGGCGGCGGAGCAGCCGGTCGCCGCTCAGCAGGAGGGAGCCCAGGGTGGCGAGGAGATAGCCGGTCAGCAGGAGGGCCGGGTACGGGACACCGACCGCGTAGCCGAGGGTGCGGCCGTGCGCGGTGGCCGTCACCGGACGGGAGCCGACGGCGACCGCCAGCGGAGCGGCGACCGCCGCACCGAGCAGGGCGAGTGCGGCGAGCACCCGCCGGCGCGGTCCGTCGGCCGCGCACCACACAGCGGCTGGGACGAACACGGGCAGCAGTGGCAGGGCGATCACGGCCCAAGCGGTGCGGGCCGCCCCGGCGAGGCCGTCCGGCAGTCCGCCGTCCGTACCGAGCCAGACGAGTGCCTCGATCAGCTGGTGCGCGCCCAGCACCAGGGGGAGCGCGGCGAGCGGCAGACGCTCGGGCCGACCGGCCCGGTGGGCACGGACCAAGCAGGCCACCCCCGCTGCCGCGACCAGCCCACCGGCCATGGCGTCCGCCCGCGCGCTCCAGCACATCGCGGCCTAGCCGGTGCTCCCGGGGCGGTCGCCCCGCGCGGACCCGCCCTCCGGCTCGTCCCCGGATCCGCCGTCCCCGCACCTGCCGTCCCCGGATCCGCCCCCACCGGACTCACCCTGCGACTTCTCGGTCGGCTCCTCCCGCGGCTCCTCCGTCGTCTCCTCCGCCGCCCGGTCCTCCGGCCCCTCCTCCGGTGGCGCCCCGATGCTCTCCAGGGTGTCGCGGACGGTCCCGGGCATCGCCGGATGGCGGCCGATCACGATCACCCCGATCACGATCGCCAACAGCCCGACCGACTGCCAGGCCAACGCCGCCGGGGTCACCCGCAACCGGTCGCCGAGGAAACCCACCGCGCAGGCGATCCCGGACAGCGGCTGGGCGGCGGTCAGCGCCGGCAGGGACATCCGCAGCGGCGCGGCCTCGAAGGCGCTCTGCACCAGCAGCAGCCCGACCACCCCCGCCACCACCACCGCGTACGGCTGCCAGCTGCGCAGCACCGCGGCCAGGCCCTCGTGGTCGAGACGCTGGGTGGTGGTCCGGGTCAGCGCGTCCTGGAGGCCGTAGAGCAGTCCGGCGGCGAGCGCCAGCAGGGTCGCCTCCTCGAACAGCGGCAGCCGCCGCGCCAACGAGACCAGCAGCACGACCAGCCCGACCACCGTGCCCACCACCAGCCAGTGCCGCAGCTCCCCGGCGGCCGGCCCGCCCCCGGTCGGCTGCCCGGCCACGATGAAGGCCGTCACCCCGAGGGCCAGCAGCAGCACCCCGGCCCAGCCGGAGCGGCCCAGGGTCTGACGGGTCAGCACCCGAGCCAGTGCCATGGCGAAGATCAGATTGGTGGCCAGCAACGGCTCGACCAGCGACACTTCTCCCTGATTGAGCGCCAGCGCCGACAGGATCAGCCCGCTGACCATGAACCCGGTACCGAGCAGCCACTGCGGCATCCGCATCAGGTCCAGCAGCAGCCTCCAGCGCAGCAGATCGGAACGCGGGGCTTGCTGCGCCGCGTGCTGCTGGAGGACGAAGCCGAGCCCCAGGAAGCAGGCCGCACTGAGAGCGAGGAGGAAGACCGCCACGGAGGGACCACCAGGTTGTCGCTGCCCGCGCCGCGCCGACGAGTCCGGGAGATGGGTCGGGCGTCGCGGCCGCTCCCGTCAGCCTACCGCCGGGCCGCTGCCCGGGCCGGTCGCACGACACGCGCGCGGCGCGGCGGACACCGGGCGGCTCCGGCAGCGCTTGCCGCCACCGGCGGGGCAGGCGCACGCTGGTGTGAGCGGCCGCCACGGGGCACCGTCCCGTGCCGGCCCCGACAGGCGCGACGGGGGCCGGCGCCAGGAGGTGTGGCATGCACAACCAGTGGGACGTGGAGCTGAGCTTCGAGGAAGACGGCGTGCACACCGCGTGCGAGGCCAGGCTGACCGGCGCCAGGGCGCCCGGCCTGAGCGCGCGCGGCGAATCCACGAAGAGCGCCGACGACCGCCCGCTCGCCAGGATCGGCGAGGAGGTCGCGGCCTCCCGTGCCCTGGAGGAACTGGCCCACAAACTGCGGACCCAGGCCACCGGGGAGATCGACGACGAAGGGCACCGCCCGGGCTATCTCATCTACTGAGCCCGTACTGAGCCCGATCTGCTGAGCCCGCCGACCGCCGCGCCGACCGGGCGCCACCGCGACCGCCGAGACCGCCGGCGACGGGTGCGCCCTGTCGGCGGTCCTACCGTCGCCACCAGGGGGCGCGCAGGACGTCGTCCGGATCGGCGGCGCAGTTGGTGCCGCTGACCACCTCGTGGGCCGGGACGTCCCACCCGACGACGCCCGGGGCCTGTCGGTCCAGCTCGACCAGCCGGGCGCGCCGGGGGCCAGAGCCGGTGTCGATGTCGCACCGCAACACGCTCGTCCAGGACCGGCCGTCGAGGGCGGCGACCACCGAGAACACCGGAAGCACCACCACGGAGAGCACCAGCGCCGCGACCCGGACGGCCTCGACGGCCCGATCCCGAAAGGTCGCGGCCGCCCGCCCGGTACGGTGCCCGGTGACGGCCGAACGCGCGCCCGTCCGGTACTCGGCCACCACACCGAGCCGCAGCAGGTAGCCCAGGACGCCCGCCGCCACACCCCACCACAGCCCGTTGAACGCCCCGACCACGACCCCGAGCGCCCCCGGTACGATCGCCGCCCGGGCCGTCGTCTCCGCCAGCGCGCGCCCCTGGTGCCGGGCGGCGCCGCCGTGCGCGGCCCGGTAGGCGTAGCCGATGTACGAGAGCACCGCCGCCAGCACGACCGCCAGCACCGGCTCGGCGAAGAACATCCCGATGACGACGTCCACCCAGTTCGCCGGCCCCATCGCCAACAGCGCGTCCCGGGCCGCATCCCCACCCCCGAGCGTCCACGCCAGCTTCAGCACCGGAACGGCGAACACCACCGCCGGCGCCATCACATGCGCCGCACCCACCTTCGCCGTGCCGGCACCCCGCGTGGTCTCCGTCATCCGGCCACGCTAAGCACGCCCCGCGCGCCCCCGGGCGTCCGACACCCCCCGCTGCGCCTCGTGGGCTAACACGCCCTCACCAGTCCGTGCCCGCCCGGTGGGGACGTGCGGGCTGCTGCGCCGGCTGCGTCGATGGGCACGGTTCGCCCCCGTCGCCGTGCACGGAACCGAGGCCGCGGGGCCGGAGGTCCGCATCGGTATCGCCGTGTTCGGGTGGCGCGGCCGGTTCTACGGCGCCGTGCCGTACGCCGGCCGCGCCGATGATCAACGGATCCGGGAGGAGGCGCGGGAGGGCGCGTGGTACGTGCTCACGCGTGCGCCTCTCCGTCGTCGAGATCGTCACGGTACCGGCAGAATTCGGGCACCGGTGACGTGAGGTCCGCTGCGGCACAGGCCGTCCGGCAAGTCGTCGGCCACCATCGCCGGCCGGCATCCCCGGCTGGCATCCCAGGCTCGGCGAGGACGGGAGTCCCGTCCTCCCGTAGCGAGTGACTCGGACGGGAGCTGACACAAGGCCCGGCCTGAGGAAGGCCTTGTGGATGTCGTCGCGGATGTCCCAGCGGATCCACGGGTGACGGAAGCCACGGATCCACCGTACGCTCCGAGACCCGAACCGCGGTCGAGTGCGGTCGACCGGGCTCGGTCCTGTCCCGGGCAGCCACGACGGGCCCATGCCCGAGCAGCAGCCGAGCGCCTGCGGCAGCCACTCCCAGGATGCCCGTGTGCGGCACGAACAGGGTGCCCTGACGTCAGCCCCGGCGGCCGAACTCGCGAAGCCGCTGCTGCCGCGCCGGCAGCGGCGGCTCGGTCCGGTCCCACACGCTGTCCGACACCAGCCACGGCGGGCTCACTCGACGAGCAGCCGGACGAGCAGACATGGGCGCGATGCCCCTCCGGCAGCTCCTCGTACCGCCACTCACGCGGAGGCGCTTGATCCGGTTTGACCCCGCGATCCACGGTGTGGTGTTCCTCGTGGCCGCCCCGCCGCCCCGCCGTCCCGCCGCTCGGGCGATCGTGTGGTCGGTTGAGACATCCCGGGCTCGGCCCTTCGCGGCCGTGCGGCCCGGCCGACTTCATGAGGCGTGAGAAGTCGGACGGGTCGACTTCTCGCGGAGGCGGGGCGGCCCGTCAGGGGTGGCGGGTGGGGGCGAGGAAGGTGGTGAGGCGGGGGTTGAGGTCGGGGGCGGCGGCCATGGGGAAGTCGTGGTGGGAGGCGCCGGGGAGGATGGCGGCTTCCGCGTCGGGGAGGAGGCGGCGGGCGGTTCGGGCGACGTGGTGGGGGTCGTGGGCGCGGGTCTGGGCGGCGAGGAGGGTGAGCACGGGGGCGGTGAGGGTGCGGAGGCGTTCGGGGGTGGGGCGGGGGCCGGTGACGACGGGGGAGGCGGGGAAGTCGGCGTAGCCGAGGGCGTACAGCTCGCGCCAGTCGGGGTCGAGGGGTGAGGTGCCGCCGTTCTCCCAGTCGAGGAAGGTGCGGGCGCGGGCCGGGGTGCGGTGGGGGAGGAAGAGGGGGACGGCGCGCAGCAGGTAGTGGGGGCGGTAACCGGCGAAGCACTGGGTGGGGTCGAGCAGGGCGAGCCGGCCGACCCGGGCGGGGGCGTGGAGGCCGTACTCGAGGGCGATCCAGCCGCCGTAGGAGTGGCCGCAGAAGTCGGCTTCCCGGATCCCGAGTTCATCGAGGACGGCGTCGAGCCAGCCGAGCAGGCCGGGGACGCCGTGGAGGGGGGTGCCGTCGTGGACGCTGCGGCCGGGGTCGCCGATGAGGTCGACGGCGAGGACGCGGTGGCCGGCCTCGGTCAGGGCGCGGGCGTTGGCGAACCACATGGTGGAGGTGGCTCCGCCGCCGTGGAGCAGGATGAGCGGGCGGCCGTCGGCGGGTCCGCAGGCGTTGATCCGGGTGGTGCCGTGGGCGGTGCGGACGGTGAGTGCCTCGACCGGGACGGGCCAGCGGGCGAGGAGGGCGTCGTAGGCGGTGAGGAAGGGGGTGAGGGAGGGGGTGGTGCGGGCGGGCATGAGGGCCTCCGCGGGTGTGGTGTGATGGCGGCCGGGTGCGACTGAACCACTCGCCGAGCAAGTATCTCGCTCAGCGAGAGAACAGCGTCGCACATGCTTGCCCGAGGAGGGACGACAGGGTGTCCGAGCTTGCCGAGCCGATCCGGCTGGTCCATCTGCTGCGTGGTCTGACGGTCGAACTCGACCTGTTCGGTGCCGAGTTCGCGGCCCGCAACGGTCTGCATCCGACCGATCTCCGGGCGCTGATCCACCTGCTGGACGCGGCCAGGGCCGGGGAAGTCGTCACTCCGGGCCGGCTCGGCGGTGCGCTGGGGTTGAACTCGGCGGGCACCACCGGGCTGGTGGACCGGCTGGAGCGGCTCGGGCTGATCCGGCGCGAGCGGGACCCGCGGGACCGGCGCCGGGTACGGCTGCTGGTGGAGGACCGGGCGATGGAGCTGGGCGAGGGCTTCTTCGGCGGGCTGATCGGCGATCTGCTCGCGGCGATGCGGCAGTTCGGGCCGGAGGAACTGGACACGGCACAGCGCTTCCTGGCGGCGATGGCCGGGGTGGTCGCGGCCGCCAGGGAGAAGTGAACGGCCGGGCCTACGCGGGGCCGAGGCTCCAGCTGATCACCGAGAGCGTCGCCATCGACACCAGGGTCGACCAGAGCACCGCGTCCCGGGCGAGGGCGGTGCCCTGCCGGTACTCGCGGGCGTAGGTGTACACGTTCTGCGCGGTGGGGAGCGCGGAGAACAGCACCACGGTGAGCAGCTGGTGCGCGGGCAGGTGGAGCACCGGGCCGGCCACGGCGAGTGCCACCAGCGGCTGGACCAGGGTCTTGAGTGCGACGGTCAGCCCGACCTCGGTGCGGCGCGGACGGGCGTCCGCCGGAGGGCGGTTGTGCAGCGACATGCCGAGGGCGATCAGCGCGGTCGGCACGCCGGCGCCGCCGAGCAGTTCGCAGGAACGATTCAGCTCGGCGGGCAGATGTGCGCCGGTCGCCGAGACGACGGCCCCCAGCGCGGTGGCCAGCAGGATCGGGTTGCGGACGGGCAGGGTCAGCAGCGCCCGCCGGCCGGCCGCGCCGCCGTCCAGGACGGCCAGCACGGCGGGGGTGACCACCAGGATCTGGAACAGCACCACGGGTGCCACGAAGGAGGCGTCGCCGAGGACCTGCATGGTCACCGGGATGCCGAGGTTCGCGGAGTTGACGTAGCCGGAGGCCATCGCGCCGACGGCCAGCTCGCCGGGTCCGCGGTGGAACAGCAGCCGCCCGGCGAGCAGCCCGAGACCGATCGTGACCACGGTGCCCGCCGCGAAGGCGAGCATCGAGGCGTTGGCGAAGCGGTCCAGAGGGGTGCGGGAGATCATCAGGAACAGTGAGGCCGGCATCGCCACGTGGAAGACGAACCGGTTGAGCACCGTCTCGGCCTGCGGCCCGAGCAGCCCGGTACGGCCGACGACGTAGCCGACGCCGGTGAGCGCCCAGATCGGCGCGAAGGCGGACAGGAGGGGGTGCAGGGCTGGCATGGTTCCTCGGATCGCTCGGGTGGATCTGCCGGTGCGACGGGGGTCTCCCGTCGGGGGCGTCGACTCCCGAGCGCGGTGACCCCCCGAAGCCCATGAACCCCCGGGGCAGTAAACCAGCGGCCATCGGCGGGGCGGACGACGGGCCTGTCATGACCGCACCCGGCCGTGACGGGCACACCCGCGCGCCTGCGCGCACCCGCACACCTGCGCGCACCCGGCCGTCCGGAGCGCGGCCGACCGTCCGGAGCCCACCCGGCCGTCCGGAGCGCGGCCGACCGTCCCGAGCCCGCCCGGCCGTCCGGAGCGCGGCCGATCACCCGGGGCCTACGATGAGCCGATGGATGAGCCGATGGAGGACCAGTACCTGAGCCTGTCCGAGGTGGAGGCGATCGCGCGCCGGGCCCACCGGGGGCAGGTCGACAAGAACGGCCACCCCTACGCCGAGCACATCGCGGCGGTCGCCCGCGGAACGGCGGCCCGCGGCGGCAGCTCGGCCCAGATCGCGGCGGGCTGGCTGCACGACACCGTCGAGGACGACCGGCTGAGCCGGGAGTGGCTGGCCGGGGCCGCGCTGCCGGCGGAGACCAAGGCGATCGTGGACGCGCTCACCCGGCGTCCGGACGAGCCGGTCGAGGAGTACACCGCGCGCATCCTGGCCACGCCGGGCGCGCTGCTGGTCAAGCGCGCGGACCTGGCGCACAACTCCGACCCGGCCCGCCTCGCCGCGCTGGACCGGCCCACCGCCGAGCGGCTGGCCGCCAAGTACGCGCGGATGCGCGAGCTGCTCGGGCTCATCGGCGAGCCGTAGACCGTAGACCGTAGACCGTAGACCGTAGACCGTAGACCGTAGATCGAGGGCCGTGGGCCGCGGGCCGTGCGCGACGGCGCCGGCCGGAGAACCACGTGGCGGTCTGCGAGCCGGCAGCCGGCCCGGGAGAACCAGGAGAGGGCCCGGACCACGCGGATCGCGCGGGTCCGGGCCCTCTCGGGCACCCCGGTGGTCCCTGTCCGACCCCCGGGGTGAGGGGGGAGTGGTCAGGTGACGGACGGAGCCTGCTGGGCCGATGGGGTCGGCTTAGTACCAGTGGTTGGCCTGCCAGAAGGTCCAGGCGGCGTTCGGGCTGCCGTAGCGGGTGTTCATGTAGTCCAGCGCCCACTTGATCTGGGTGGCCGGGTTGGTCTTCCAGTCCGCACCCGCGGAGGCCATCTTGGAGCCCGGCAGCGCCTGGGCCAGGCCGTACGCACCCGAGCTCGCGTTGGTCGCGGTCACGTTCCAGCTGGACTCGTGGGAGATGATCTGGCTGAAGGACGCCAGCTGGTTGGCCGGGACGATCTGGGCGGCGATGGCCTGCGGGGAGGCACTGGCGGCGTTCGCGGTGGCGGGCAGGACACCCGCGCCCAGGGCGGTCAGACCGGCGGTGCCGGCGAGGATCGCGGCGGAAGTACGCATGCGGAGCTTGAAAGCGGGCATGAAGAACAGGACCTCAATCGGGTTGGGCCGGGTCACTCCCCGCCCAGGACCACGGCCGGACAGGGGCCGGAACGGTCGCGGGGAGTGACTTCGGCGGCAAGCCGTTCACCGGAGGGACAGGAGCCGGTGCGGCTGACGACTGAGCCATTGTTGGCAGACCGGATCGGCCGTCGCCAAGCCCCCCTCGGTACGACTCCCGGTCGTACGGAGCGGGCTGCCGTGGATTCGAAGGAGTGGCCGCCCGGAGCGCGCCGACCGGGTGTGAACTGCGCGAACGCGGGGAGCACGGGGACGGCGAAGGCGGTCCGGGATCGTCTACTACCGTCCGTCGTTGTGGTTGATCACGTGTGAGCGCACTCACCGTGCGGGCCCTGGTGGGTGTCACGCGCCGGCCCGGGCGCGGCACGGTGGGTACAGACGATCAACCCCGTGCTGAGACCGGCGCCACACGGTGACCGTGAGACCGGGGCCGCATCACTGGGTCGGCGGCTAGCGGAGGTCGCCCAACCGCCGGTGCCGGAGGGCCCGGGCCGCGAGGAGGTCCGGCGGGGTGGCCGCGGACAGGTCGCCGAGCGCCGCGCCGACCGCCCGCCCGAGCCGGGCGCAGAAGGCCTCCGGCTCCTCGGCGGCGTCCGGCAGTTCCGGGACCACCTCGTCGACCAGCCCGACCCCGGCCAGGTGGTGCGCCCCGATCCCCTGGGAGCGGGCCAGCTCGGCGGCGTGCGCGCCGTCCCGGTGGACGATCGCCGAGGCGCCCTCCGGCGGCAGCGGTGCCAGCCAGGCGTGCTCGGCGGCGATCACCCGGTCCGCCGGGAGCAGCGCGAGAGCCCCGCCGCCCGAGCCCTGGCCGAGCAGGACGGCCAGGACGGGGGTGCGCAGCGCGAGCAGGGTGGTCAGGCAGTGGGCGATCTCCACCGCGATGCCGTCCAGCTCGGCCCGGGCGGACAACTCGGCGCCGGCCGTGTCCACCACGGTGACCAGGGGCAGCCCGAGCTGCTCGGCCAGGCGGGCGGTGCGCCGTACGGCCCGCAGGTCGGCGGCGGTGAAGGGGCGCTCGTGCTCGGGGGTCTGCCGCTGCTGGCCGACGACCAGGACGGGGTGCCCGCCGAGCACGGCCAGTGCCCGGACCAGTGCCCCGCCGCGCCCGCCGGGGGCGTCCAGCAGCACCAGCTCCTCGGCGGTGCGGCGCAGCAGCTCGCGGGCGCCCGGGCGGTCCGGGCGGCGGGTGCGGCGGACGGAGTCCCAGGCGTCGGGGTGCCCGGGAACGGCCGGGGTGGGCTCGGCGGGCGAGGCGGACCTCGTGGGCGCGGCGGACCCGGTGGGCGCGGCGGTTCCGACGGGCGCGGCGGGGTCCGGGGGAAAGGCGGTCCCCGTAGTGGAGGAGGGTGGCGGTGTCGTGGCGAGGACGGTGAGGGTGCGGCGGAGCAGTTCGCGCAGTTCCCCCGGCGGCACGACGGCGTCCACCAGCCCCTGACCGGCGAGCGTCTCGGCCCGCTGGACGTCCGGCGGCAGCTCCACGCCGCGCAGCTCCTCGTACACGCGCGGGCCGAGGAAGCCGAGCCTGGCGCCCGGCTCGGCGAGGACGAGTTGGCCGAGCGTGCCCCAGGAGGCGAAGACCCCGCCCATGGTGGGGTTGCGCAGATAGGTGAGATAGGGGAGGCCGGCCGCGCGGTGGGCCTGGACGGCGGCGGTGATCCGCAGCATGCAGAGGAAGGCCGCCGACCCCTCCTGCATCCGCGTCCCGCCGGAGACCGGCAGGGCCAGCAGCGGCAGCCGTTCGGCGGTGGCGCGCTCGACGGCGCGGGTGATCCGTTCGGCGGTGGCGACGCCGATCGAGCCGCCGAGGAAGCCGAACTCGGAGGCGATCAGGGCGACCGGACGGCCGTCGACCCGGCCGGCGCCGGTGAGGACGGCCTCGTCCAGGCCGGTGCGTTCGCGGGCGCGGTCGAGGGATGCGCGGTAGCCGGGGTCGGGCCGGTCGACGGCGGGCGGTTCGTCCCAGCTGCGGAAGCCGCCCGGATCGACCAGCAGGCCGATCAGCTGGTGGGCCGTCAGTGCTGTGCTCGAGCCCGTACCCATGCCCACCCCGTCAGAGATCGTTCCGGCCTCGCGGTGATCCGCCGCCGGCGCCGTGCGGCTACGCGGCACTCTATGCGGCACGGTGCGGGCGGGACAGTTCCGACATGAGTTCGATGACGGTCGACCCTTGCTCCGGACGGGCGGTTCGTGGACGTGGCGCCGGAGGCTCCGGCGGAGCGGTGCGGGGTGCTGCGTACGGCTCAAGTCGTCGCAGGTAAAGGGGAGTTACTCACTGGTTAATACTTTCCCGGGAGGCTTCCGGAGTTGACGGCGTCTCGTCACACTGGTGGACATGACTCGCACTCTACGCGCGTGGAAGTCCCGCGCTGCCGCCGCCACCGCCGTCGCCCTGATGACCCTCGCCCCGGTCGCCGTCGCCACCGAGGCGCACGCCGAGGTGAGCGGCTCGGTCTGCCTCTCCGCCCTCCCGCCCCAGGCCTCCGACACCCTCGGCCTGATCGCCTCCGGAGGGCCGTTCCCCTACTCCCAGGACGGCGTGGTCTTCCAGAACCGGGAAGGCGTCCTGCCCAGTGAGTCCTACGGCTACTACCACGAGTACACCGTCATCACCCCGGGCTCCCCGACCCGCGGCGCGCGCCGGATCGTGACCGGGCAGGCCTACCAGGAGGACTACTACACCGGCGACCACTACGCCACGTTCTCCCTCATCGACCAGACCTGCTGACCGCCCCTGACCGCCCCTGACCGCCCCCTGACCACCCGCTGAGCGTCCGCAGGCCGGCGTCCGCAGGCCACCCCGGGACCACCCCGGGGGCGCTCCCCACACGACGGTGACCCCGGCACGCTTCCCCGCCGAGGCCACCGCCGTGCGGCCGCGGCGGCCACGTCCCCGTCGCCCCGCCGGACGCGGCCGAACCGTTCGCGTGCCCACGCGTCGCCCATCTCGCCCGCCCCGCAGTGTGGTTGAGCGCACCGACCGGACCGGAGGGCGGCGCCGGGTGGAGACCGCCGGCGCTTGCTAGGGTCGAGGGCATGGCACCATCGAGCAGCGCGAACCCCCCTGGACGGCTCCGGCGGGACGCGCAGCGCAATCGCGACCTCCTGCTCGCCGCCGCCCGCGACATGTACTCCCGGCAGGGCCTGGACGTGCCGCTGGACCAGATCGCCAAGGAAGCCGGCGTCGGCAACGCCACCCTCTACCGGCACTTCCCGACCCGCGAGGCGCTGATCGGCGAGGTGTTCGCGGACGCCGGGAACGGCCTGGCCACCGCGGGCGACGAGGCGCTCGCCGCCGACGACGCCTGGAGCGGCCTCGAACGGTACTTCGAGCGTATCTTCGAACTGGTCGCCGCCGACCGGGGCATCAACGACCTGGTCACCCAGGCCATCCCGACCATCCCCGGCATGATCGAGATCAGCCGTCGGCACGCCGCCACCGTGGGAGCCCTGATCGCCCGCGCCCAGGAACAGGGCACCATGCGCCGCGACGTGGCCACCATGGACCTGCTCTTCCTGCTCGGCCCGCTCTGCCGCGCCCTGCCGGCCGCCACCGAGCTGCGCCCCGACCTCTGGCGGCGCTACCTCGCCCTGCTGCTCGACGGCTTCCGGGCCCGGGCCGCCCACCCGCTGCCGGTCCCCCCGATCGGGGAGGAGCACCTGGACCGGATGTTCGCGGACCTCTGGGAGGCGGAGCCACCGCAGAGCTGAGCGGTCCGCCCGCGTCGAACGCCGTCCCCGCGCCGTGCGTCCCCGCGCCGTGCCTCCCCGCGCCCGTGCGTCCCGCGCCCCGCGCACCCCCGTCCGCGGGCGCGGTATCAGGGGCGCGTACGGAAGGACGGGCTCCGCGTCAGAACCGCGTCAACGGGAGCGGGCCGTCCGGGTACGGGCCGCTTTGCTGAGGTGGAATCGGCACCGGTCCGGTGCGCCGGCACCGGGGACCGCGGGCGGACGGAGAGGCAGGGGCGGGACCATGACGGACAGTGGTGCGGACGAGGGCCGGATCGTGGTCGGCGTCAGCGGCTCGCTCGGCAGCCTCGCCGCACTGCACCACGCGGTCGCCGAGGCCCGCCGGACGGACGTCGAGGTGCTCGCGGTGCTCTGCTGGACCCCGCCCGGCGACGAGCTCGGCTACCGCAGGACCCCCTGCCCGCCGGTGATCGACGCCGGCCGTGACGCCGCCGTGGCCCGGCTGAGGCAAGCCCTCGACGAGGCCTTCGCCGGCCGCTACGCGGGCGTCCGGCTGCGCTGCCAGACCGTACGCGGCGACACCGGCCACACCCTGGTGCGCTGCGCCGACCGGCCCGGCGACCTGCTCGTCCTCGGCGCCGGACGGGAACGCGGCCGACTCGCCCGTCTGGTGCACCCCTCGGTCGCCGCCTACTGCGTCCGGCACGCCACCTGCCCCGTCCTGGCCGTCCCGCGGCCACCGCTGCAGCGCGACCTGGAGGCCCTGGAGCGGGGCGTCGGGCTGTGCGGGCCGGCGGCGGGCAGCGGCAGCTGAGCCTGTCCCGTCCTGTCCCGTCCTGTCCCGTGCCGGGCCGACCGGACCAGTCCGCCCCAGTCGCGCATGCCCAGCGGCCATCGTCACCGCCACCGCCACCGCCACCGGCCGAGGCCGGAAGCGTCGGAGGTGTCGGGAGCGTCGGAGGTGTCGCAAACGCATCAGTCTCCGCGCCCGGCCCGGCTGCTGTCAGTCCGTATGGTTCCGGATTCCGCGCCCCGCGGCGGGTGGCTACCGTCCGAACCGTCGGACATCCGGCGGTCCGGACGGGGCCGCCGCCACGCGCCTTCCGGAGGTCACGGTGACCGCGAACCACCCCACCCGCAGGAGCATCCTCAAGTCCGCCGGCGGGCTCGGCGCCGCGCTGGCGCTCGGCGGCGCGAGCATCCTCGCGACGGCCTCGGCCGCCCGTGCCGCCGACGACGGCTTCGGGCTGCACATCACCGACCGCAACGAGGGCGACGCCCGGATGTGGTACTACCGCTTCCGGACCGCCGAGATCGGCTGGGACCCGGCCGTCAACGTGCTGCTCCCCGACGACTACCACACCAGCGGTCGCACCTACCCCGTCCTCTACCTCCTGCACGGCGGCCTCCAGGACTTCATCGAGTTCGACCGCCGGGGCGTCCGGGAGTGGACGATCGGCAAGCCGCTGATCGTCGTCATGCCCGACGGTGGCCAGGCCGGCTGGTACTCCAACCCGGTCAGCACCAACGTCGGCCCCCGCAACTGGGAGACCTTCCACATCAACCAGCTGATCCCCTGGGTCGACGCCAACTTCCGCACCTACGCCGAGCCCGAGGGCCGCGCGGTCTCCGGTTTCTCCATGGGCGGCTTCGGCGCCCTGAAGTACGCCGCCAAGTACTGGGGCCACTTCGCCTCCGTCAGCGCCCACTCCGGCCCGGCCAGCATCCGCCACAACAACGGCGCGGTCGTGCACTGGGCCAACGTCTCCTCCGCGGTCAAGGACCTGGCCGGCGGCACGATCTACGGCGCGCCCCTGTGGGACCAGGCCCGGGTCACCGCGGACAACCCGGTCGAGCGCCTGGAGAGCTACCGCAACAAGCGGATCTTCCTGGTCGCCGGCACCAGCCCCGACCCGACCAACCCCTTCGACCAGTTCAACGAGTCCGAAGTGCTGGCCGAGCAGCGGGAGTTCCGCTCCCTGCTCGACGGCGCCGGCATCCCGTACGAGGCCCACGAGGAGTCGGGCGGCCACTTCATCCGGCCCGACATGATGCAGCGCGACATCGACGGCATCATCGACCGCCTCCGCAAGGCGTGAGGGGCGCCCGGGTGGTCCGCCGCGTCTCGCGGTCGGCCCTGGCGGTGGTCGCCCTGCTGCTGCCGGTCACCGTGCCCGCCGCCCCCGCCGTGGCCGCCCCCGCCGTGGCCGCTCCCACTGTGACCGCTCCCGCCCAGGCCGCCGGGTTCGCGGCGGCCTGCCCGGCCCGCGGCCAGGTCTCCCAGCACTACTCGGCGGAGCACAACGGCATCGACATCGCCAACGACTACGGCACCCCGATCCACGCGGTCGGCGACGGCAGGGTCATCCTCTCCGGAACGGAGCCCGGATACGGCCAGTGGATCCGCATCCTGCACCCGGACGGGAGCATCACCGAGTACGGGCACATGCAGCGGCGGGACGTCTTCGAGGGCGAGGACGTGACGGCGGGCCAACAGATCGCGCTGATGGGCAGCGAGGGCAACTCCACCGGTCCGCACCTGCACCTACGGGTCTGGGCCGACCCGAACGCGTCCGTGCGCACCGACCCGGAGCCCTACCTGGCGGAGCGCGGCGTCATCGTGCCCTGCGTCCCCGGAAGCGGCCCCCGTCCCGCCCCGTTGGTGTATCCGGCGGAGTCGGGGCGGGTGGTGTCGGCACGGTCGGCGGACGGTCGTCTGGAGGTGTTCGCGGCCGGGGCGGGCGGGGTCTCCCATGCGTGGCAGACGGTGGTGAACGGTGCCTGGTCCGAGTGGGAGAGTCTCGGTGGTCCGGGTGGTCCGGGTGGTGCGGGTGGTGCGGAGTTGGCGATCGGGTCGGATGCGGACGGCCGCTTGGAGGTGTTCGCGATCAACGGCGTTACGCTCCAGCACCGTTACCAGCTTCAGCCTTCGGGCGGGTGGTCCGGTTGGGAGGACTTCGGCGGTGGGGGTCATGACATCGCCGTCGGTGCGAACCAGGACGGTCGTCTGGAGGTCTTCGCTTCGGGGCCCGCCGCGGTCTTCCACCGGTACCAGACCGCGGCCAATGGCGGTTGGTCCGGGTGGGAGGCCACCGGTGGTGGTCCTGCCGGCAGTGAGATCGAGCTCGGAAAGGCATCGGACGGCCGGTTGGAGGTGTTCGCGCTCAACGGTGCGACGTTCCGGCACCAGTGGCAGACGGCGGTCAACGGGGGCTGGTCCGGCTGGGAGGACTTCGGTGGTGGCGGGCACGATGTCACCGTCAGCCACAACCAGGACGGCCGCCTCGAGGTCTTCGCGTCCGGGCCGGCCGGTGTCTACCACAAGTACCAGACCAGTCCCACCGGTTGGTCCGGTTGGGAGGCTACCGGAGGGCCCGCCGACTCCCGGCTGACCAGCCAGATGACCGCGGACGGCCGGGCCGAGGTCTTCGCCATCAACGGCAGTACGGCGCAGCACATCTGGCAGACCGGCCTGAACGCCCCGTACGGCCAGTGGGACACCTTCGGCGGCGGCGGTAGCGAGATCGCCGCCGCCGCCAACGCGGACGGGCGGATCGAGGTGTTCGGTTCCAACACCGATGGTGTGCACCACCGTTGGCAGACCGGGTTCTCCACCTGGTCGGAGTGGGCCTGGCTGAACGCCACCCCCGGGCCCTCGTCCGGCTGACCGCGCCTGCGGCGGGCGGGGCGGCCGGCGAGCGGGAGCACGACTACTCCCGTTCACCGGCCGCCCCGCCCGTGTCGTCGCCGCGTCCGGGCACGCCGGCGCTCCCACCGAACGCCTGTACCCTGCACCGCCACCTTGTCAAGTACCGTGCGGCATCCGGTTTACTGTCGTACGCGAAGAGGTACCGTTCGTCCGTCCGGCAAGAGCCGGTGCGCGAGACGGGGGAGCGGTGCGCGGGACGGAGGAGCGGTGAGCGGGATTGTCGTCCACCTGCCGGAGGGGAACGGCGACGACACGGTGACCTTGCGGCTCGGCCCGGGGGAGCGGGTGCGCTTCGGTCGCGGCTCGGTCCGCACCCCGGTGGAGCTGCGTCTCGGGGACGAGTCGGTGTCCCGGCTGGCCGGTGAGATCCACGCGACGGACGACCACTGGCAGTTGAGCAACCTCAGCGGCACCCACGCCTACCTGGTGGAGAATCCGGAGGGCGCGGGCGAGTACCTGCGGGTCCCGCCGCGGCGGATCGGCGCGCCGATCCCCTTCGAGTTCTCCCGGGTGGTGCTGCCCTCCCGGCGGGAAATCCCGCTGTCCTTCCAGGTGTTCGCGCCCGACCACGTCTACCTGGACCCGGACGCCCGCGGCGGTTCCCGGGAGAGCCGCACCATGACGGCGTACTCGCTGGACGAGACCGCGACCTACTTCCTGGTCCTGGTCGCGCTCTGCGAACCGTGGCTGCGCGACCGTTCGCCCGCCGCCGTGCCGACCACCCCGCAGGTGGTGGAGCGGCTGCGCGGCCACCCCGCCTGTGCCCGGCTCACCGCCCGCGCGGTCAGCTCGCACCTCGACTACCTCGCCGACGAGAAGCTCCGCATCGACCTGCCCGGCGGCGACCGCGCCGACCGCCGCGGCGGCAAGCGCGAGGCCGTGGTGGGGCTCGCCCTGAAGTTCGGCATCGTCCGCGAGGAGCACCTCGCGCTCCTGCCGGGCCCCCGACCCGGCCGGTCCGGACGCTAGGGAGGGCCGGTGGCGCTGGAGGACCAGGCCTTCCCCGGGGACGGCGAGGAACTGCTGCCGGCCGGCCACCGGGTCGGCGAGTGGACCGTCACCGGGCCGATCGGCGAGGGTGGCTGGGCGACGGTCTACGCCGCCCGCCGGGCCGACGGCCAGGTCGATGAACGGGCCGACGTCCGGGTGGGCGGTCGGCCCGAGGCCGAGGCCGAGGCCGGGGACGGGGACGGGGCCGGGGACGGGGACGGAGCGGACGGCACGGTCGCCCTCAAGGTGCTGCCGACCGCCGGACTCGCCCCCCGCCAGGCCCGTCAGGTCGCCGAAGCCGCCCGGCGCGAGGCCGAGTTGGGCCGGACCGCCCCGCACCCCCGGCTGGTCAGGCTGCTCGACACCCTCGTCCTGGCCGCCCCCGACCAGCCCTCGCTCGACGGCGCGATCGTCCTGGTGATGGAACGCGCCCGGGGCACCCTGCGCGACCTGCTCGCCACAGGTGTCGACGAGGCCGAGGGCGCCCGGATCGTCACCGGCATCTGCGAGGGCCTGGCCCACCTGCACCGCTCCGGCTGGGTCCACACCGACCTCAAGCCGGAGAACGTCCTGATCGGCGCGGACGGCGAGGTCCGCCTCTCCGACTTCGGCCTCGCCATCGAGCTCACCGGTACCCACGGCCACTGCGCCCCGATGGGCACCCCCGACTACCTCCCGCCGGAGCGCTGGAAGGAGCCGCTCGGGCGGCACGGCGTCAAGGTCCGGACCACCGCCGACATCTGGGCGCTCGGCATCGTGATCCACGAGGTCTTCGCCGCCGGGAGCCGGCCGTTCCCCGGCGCCACCCCCACCGCCCGCAGCGCCGCCGCCCAGCAGTACGCGGAGGGCCGCGCCGCTCTGCGGCTGGCCGCCGCCGTCCCGCCGTTCTGGCGCGCCCTGGCCGCGGACTGCCTCGCCCCGACCCACGCCGCCCGCGCCCCGCACACCGCGGAGAGCCTGCTCGCCCGCATCCGTGCCCACCGCTCCGGTCGGCGCCCGCGCCGCCCGTACCCGCGTCCCCGCCCGCGGACCGCCCTGCTGGCCCTGGCCTCCTGCGCCACGGCCGCCGTGACCGTCACCGCGCTCTGGCCGCATCCGGGAGCCTCGGGGCAGCCCGCCCACGTCCGGGTCTTCAACGCCGAACGCGGCTGCCAGGACCGCACCGACCGTGACCCCCGGTGCAGCCTCGGCCTCGCCGTCGACCCCCTGCGCCCCTACACCGCCGACAACGTGGTTCCCGTGCGGGTCTGGCACAACGACACCCTCGACGCCGACTGCCAGCTCCCCACCGGCCTTCCGGTCATCAACGAGGAGGACCTCACCTCCACGCTCTGGTACCGCGTCCGCCTGCCGGGTCCGGCCACCGCCTGGCTCCCCGCCGTCCGTACCAGGGATCGCCCGGCCCTGCTCCGCTGCCCGTGACCGCGGCAGGCCCGGCGGTGTGCGGAACGGCTCCGGACGGTGCGGCGCCGATAGCGCGTCACCGGGGGTTCCCCTCCGATTCGGCGGATGATCACGAAGCTGGTACCGTACTTCCCGTTGCGAGGGAGTGATTCCTCCTCACGCGTCAGTGGTGCTACCAGAGCACGTCCTACTTTCAGTAGGAAGAGTCCGTGCGACCCGGGCCTGGCGCTCCGATCCGGAACGGGTCCGGTGCCGTCGACACGGCATCGGACCCGTTCCGCGTTTCCGGGGACGGTCAGGACGGCTGGCGGTCGGAGCCCAGTTCGCGGGAGATCCGCAGGCCGACCTGGGCGACCACCGGGCCGAGCGCGCGGACCCTGGCCGCGGTCATCCGCGAGGTGAGGCCGGAGACGGACAGGGCGGCGGTGACCTCGCCGGTGTGGTCGAAGATCGGGGCGGCGACGCAGCGGACCTCGGGCTCGTTCTCGCGGTCGTCGATCGAGTAGCCGCGGGCGCGGATCCGGGCGAGGTCGGCGCGGAGCCGGGGCTCGTCGGCGATGGTCCAGGCGGTCACCGGCCGCAGGCCGGCCGCGACCACCTCGGTGACGGCCTCCTCGGGGAGCCAGGCGAGGATCGCCTTCCCGGTGGCGGTGCAGTAGGCGGGTGCCCGGCTGCCGACCCGGGAGGCCATCCGGACGTTGGTCTCGTCCTCGACCTTGTCCAGGTAGACGATCCCGGGGGCCTGCCAGACGGTCAGGTGGACGGTCTCGCCCGCCTCGCGCTGGAGCCGGCGCAGGTGCTCGGCGGCGACGCTGCGCAGGTCGAGGGTGGTCAGGTAGGCCTGGCCGAGCCGCAGTGAGCCGTGGCCGAGCCGGAACCAGCCGGTCTCGCGGTCCCGGTCGAGGAGGTGCTCGTCCAGGAGGGGACCGGCCAGCCGCAGCACGGTGCTCTTGTTCAGGCCGAGGCCGTCGGCGAGTTGGGCGAGGGGCACGCCGCGTCCGTCGCCGTGGTCGCGGACGTAGCCGAGGACGGCGAGTGCGCGGCGCAGAGAGGAGGACTGGTTGCGTTCGGTCGCGGGTTTCTTGGGCGCCGTCTCCGTCATGGGTCCGTTCCCTGGTCCTGTTCTGCCGGTGTTCCCCCGCAGGTCGGCGGCGGTTGTCAGAACGTACCCGTTCGAAGCCGGATCGCCGCATCTTCGATACAACGTTGTGCAGTGCAAAACTTTCCCCAAGTCCCCCTTGTTGGCGCCGATCGCCCCCGCCTAACGTCCCTGCCATCGAGCAGGCGACGTCGCCCCACCCGAGCGCTGCGCCCTGCCGTACCCCCACCACTTCACCCACCATCGGCCCCGGTCAGGGCCTGCTTCGACGTGCCCGCCCCGGCGGCGGACGTCTCGGCGGCAGCTGTCGGGAGGGGAGGTCTCCACCATGCGACTCATCGGACGGACCGCCGCAGCCGTCGTGCTCGCCGCCGGCTGCCTGGCCGCCACCGCCTGCGCCCCCGGCACCGCCTCGCCGGCCGGCGACAAGGCCGCCGACGACCGGACCGGCACCCTGCAGGTCTGGCTGTACAACGAGGCGGGCAACGCGGCCAAGGAGGCCGTGATCGCCAAGGCCGTGACCGAGTTCCAGGCCTCCCACCAGGGCGTCACCGTCAACGTCAGCTACATCGACACCGACGCCTCGGCCCGCGCGGCCAAGATGAAGGGCGCGTTCAACGACCCGAACAGCGCCCCCGACCTGGTCGAATTCGGCAACACCGACCTGCCCGGCTACGTCGCCGCCGGAGGCCTCGCCGACATCACGGCCGAACTGGACAAGTGGAAGGACAAGGGCGACCTCGACCCTGCGATCGCCAAGACCGCCGTGGTCGACGGAAAGACCTACGGCCTGCCCTGGTGGGTCGGCGTGCGCGCGCTGTACTACCGCACCGACCTGTTCACCGAGGCGGGCCTCGCCCCGCCGACCTCGTACGCCGAACTGGTCGCCGCCAACCAGAAGATCCACGCGGCGCACCCGGACACCTTCGGCATCGCCGTCGGCGGCAAGTACACCTTCGCCGCGCTGCCCTTCGTCTGGGACGCGGGCGGCGACATCGCCACCAAGGACGGCGCCAAGTTCAAGGCGGCGATCGACTCTCCCGCCTCGCAGGCCGGGATCAAGCGCTACACCGACCTCTTCGGCGCGGACGGCTGTCCGGCCCAGCAGTGCGCGGACCTGACCGGCGGCAAGACCGTCGACCTGTTCGCGGCCGGCAAGTCCGCGATGGCGGTGCTGCTCAACTCCAACCGCGGCAAGGTCGAAGCGGGCGCCGCCAAGGGCAAGTACGGCGTGGTGCCGCTGCCCGGGGAGAAGCCCGGCTCGATCGCCCCGGCGTTCGCCGGCGGCAACAACCTGGGCGTGATGAAGGCGGCCAAGCACCGCACGCTGGCCGTCGAGTTCGCCGAGCTGCTGGCGAGCCCCGGCTACCAGGAGCAGATGTACGACGCGATGGGCAACCTGCCGACGCTGACGTCCGTCAGCGGCAAGGTCGCGGCGAAGGACGCGTTCCTGAAGCCCTTCACCGACACCATCGCGGCCGGCACCAAGTTCGTCCCGCTCGACCAGGGGTGGGCGCAGATCGACGCCCAGTCGGTGATCCCGACGATGCTCCAGCAGGTCGTCACCGGCAAGGCGGACGTGGCCAAGGCCTCGGCTGACGCCGCCGCGCAGATCTCCTCGGCCTTCGCCGCGCACTGACTCGGCGGCGTCCCCGGTGACGAGCAGGATCTTCGATGTCATCGCCGACATCCCTCCACGTGGTCGAGACTCAGGTCCGGTGGCGGC